>CASEYA010000041.1 GCA_949291975.1 uncultured Christensenella sp. | reverse complement strand
GTGCGGAACACACTGTTGGAGCACCAACACCAAGTTCGTCAGGTGGTGGGGACTCGGGAGACAGTGCAGATTCAAACTAAACAAAAATTTAATATAAAAATAAACTAAAATAAAATCAAAAAAGGAGCGTTTGCTCCTTTTTGTGTTTATAATTTAATATAATTTTTATATAAATAAAATCATTTTATATGTGGGTTCCACCCACGCCCGCAAGGAGCGAAGCCCCTTGACCCAACCATTGCTCCAAACAAACTGACGGAGCGAACAATATCAAAAAACATAAAATAAATTTTAAGAAGAACGATTATATAAAAATAAATTAAAATAAAACTAAAAAAGTAGCAAACGCTCCTTTTTGTGTTTGCTGTAAAAAATAATGAAATAATTCTTGTATTTTTGTTTTTATTTTTAAAATTTTTTGATATAATAATTTTGAGGTGAAAAAATGGAGATTGAACAAAAGATAATAAACACAACAAGAAAACTTGCTCTTGACCAAATAGCCGAGGCAAATTCTGGGCATCCAGGGGTGGCGCTTGGGCTTGCACCAGCACTTTTTGCTGTTTATAAAAACGCAAACATCTATCCAAAAGACGCAACTTGGTTCAACCGAGACCGAATTGTGTTGTCTGGTGGTCACGCAAGCAGTGTTTTATATGCAACACTTTTTTTGTTTGGCTATGATTTATCAATTGAAGATTTAAAGGAGTTCAGAACGCTTGGTTCACTTACTCCGGGGCATCCAGAGGTCAATGTAACCAGTGGTGTTGATGCATCCACTGGTGCTTTGGGGCAGGGTATTGCTCAGGGTGTTGGAATGTGCCTTGCGGAAAAACATATTGCATCTTTGTATAACAAAAAGGATGCCAGCATTTGCAATCACTATACATATGTTTTTTGCGGAGACGGCGACTTGATGGAGGGAATCAGTTATGAGGCACTTTCTCTTGCAGGCACATTCAATCTAAGCAAACTGATTGTTCTTTACGACAGCAACGACATCACCATGACAGACAGCCTGAGCATCACAAGTGCAGAAAACACCAAACAACGCTTTGAATCAATGGGGTTTGATGTTATCACGGTTTTAAAGGGAAATGACTATAAAGAAATTGAAAAGGCAATCAAAAAAGCAAAAACCAAAAACAAGCCAACCCTGATTATTTGCAAAACAACAATTGGTTTTGGTTCTAAACTTGCAAACAGCCCAACATGCCATGGCAAACCTTTCACAAAAGAAGAGGTTGCCGAGATTTGCCAGAACTTTGGTGTATCTAGCACACCTTTTGAGGTTAGCCAAGATGTTCGGGACTATTGCGCTCAGCTTTCTAACAAAAACATTCAAAACTATAAAACTTGGCAAAAGACAAAGGATGAATACAAACAAAAATATCCTAACGAATTTGAAGAACTGTTTGGCGATAACGCTAAAAAACTGGAAAAAGCACTTAATAAAATTTCTTTCAAAAAGCCAATTTCAACCCGTGAGGCAAGTGGCGAAATTTTAAACACCTTGGCAAGCACGGTTAACAATTTTTTTGGTGGCGGTGCCGATGTGGCAAAATCTACCATGGCATATCTAAATGATAAAGGTGATTTTTCAAAGCATAACCCATGCGGGCAAAACATTCCTTTTGGTGTGCGAGAACACGCAATGGCGGGCATTTGCAACGGAATTTGTTTGCATGGTGGACTTAGAACTTTTGCTTCGACCTTTCTTATCTTTTGTGATTATATGCGCTATGCAATTCGTCAAAGCGCACTTATGGATTTGCCTGTTTTATATCTTCTCAGCCATGACAGCATAATGATTGGTCAAGATGGGCCAAGCCATCAACCAATTGAGCAAGTTGCAAGTTTAAGGCTTATTCCAAATCTTGCAGTAATTCGCCCAGCAGATGCAAACGAGACTGTTTCAGCATATAAAATCGCAATAGATAACCCTGCACCAACGGCGCTTATTTTAAGCAGACAAACCCTGCCACTTCTAAAAGGCAGTGGCGATGATGCTCTTTTTGGCGCATATGTAATATCAAAAGAAAAAAAGAAAATGCAGGCAATTTTGCTTGCTTCTGGAAGTGAGGTTTCTTTGTGTATTACAGCACAAGAAAAACTTTTAAAAGAAAACATTGATGTTCGTGTGGTAAGCATGCCTTGTGCAGAACTTTTCTTAAAGCAAACTGCAAAATATCAAAACAGCGTTATTCCAAAAAGGTGTGAAAACATTTTGGCGGTTGATTATGGTTGTGGTGAAACATTTTTTAAATTTGTTGGAAAAACAGGAAAGGTTATGCGCATAAGCTCGTTTGGAGAGAGTGGAAAAGGTCAAGAAATTGCAGACCTCTTTGGCATAAATGTGGAAAATATTATTAAAAATGTAAAAAAAATGATAAAATAAAGTTATTTTTTACAACTTTTTGGCACTAAAAATATTAGTGCCTTTTTTCTTTTGTATAGAAATGCTAAAAAGGGCAAAAATCAAAAAAGAGGTGAAATATGCATAAGCCAACAATGGATATAAGCGAAGTGAAAAATAAAATTTTAGCACTTAAAGGTCAGGGTGTTGAAATGGAAGTAAATCATGGAAGAAAAAAGATTTCTCATTACAGCGGTGTGATAGAAGACACATATCACAGTGTTTTTGTTGTTAAGTTAGATAACGCAACAAAAACAGAAAAACTTTCTTGTTCATACAGTGATATTCTGTGTGGCGATGTGAAAATTGCACTAAAAAAATAGTGCTTGTTGTCATAAATGAAAGCATTTTCCCATATGATATATCAATATTTTTTGAAGGGGGAACAAAATGGCTTTCGAACCACAAATAAGCAAACTTGAAGCAAGATATACAAAAAGATTAGAAAAAATAACAATTCAAACCAATCTAACATTCAACACAAATGGCGAAAAGATTGAAAAGGTTTTATTTACTCGTGCTTTGCCTTGCGTAAGCATAAGTTCTGTTAATGCAGGAAATGTAAATTTTGATGTAAAGGTAGAAGGCTATGCCTTGGTTTTGCTGGAGGGAGGAGATATTTCCACTTTGACTTCTTCCAATTCATCAAACAGCAGTTATAATAATGCTTTAATCACGCAAGACAGTCAAATTTTTGTTAATACCTCAAACGCCAGAATTGAAAATGTCAGTGCAACAGACTTAACTGTTTCATTCACATGTGCATATGATATTTCAATAATTTTACTTGATAATCAAAACATAAATTATATATCAAGTGCATCTCCTGCAAACGAAAAGGTTGCAAAAATTGATTATAACTCAATTACAAGCACACTTAATCAAAGTTTTGAGTTATCCACTGAAATTGATTTGCCAAGCGGTGCAAAAAAAGTTTTGTTAACTGAAAGCATGGCTGTTTTAAAAGACACCACCGTGTCAAACGATTTGGTTACCTTGCATGGCGAACTTTTCACAAGACTGGTCTATTTGACAAACGATGAAAAACCAAAACTTAAAACTGAAACTTATCAATCAGATTTTCATCAGGAAGTTTTGGCAACTGGCGTAACAGACAGCCAAAAAGCCTATGCAAACCTTATGACATGTTCTAACGCTTTTGAAATTCAAGGTGAACTTGAAAGCTCAAAGGGAACAATTTTGCTTAAAAATGGTTTTAACGCAAACATTTTCATTATTACTGCTAATTCAATTGATTTTGTTGTTGATGCATTTTGCCCTTATCGTGAAATGAACATGAATCATCAAAGTTTTATAAGTCAACAAGTTGTTTGCGAAAAAACAGTCAGTGATAAAATTGACGGAAACATTTCTTTTTCTCAAGATGACATGAGAATTGATAAAGTAGTCATGAGTTCAACAGGTTTTGGCGTTGTTGATAATGTGAAAATTGTTGACAGTGATGTTGTGGTCAGTGGAACAGCATATGTGAATGTTGTATATCTTTTAGATGATGATAACAACACCATGCAAGCAGTGCAAGTTGAAATTCCGTTTGAAAGTGTTGTTCGTTGTGATGATATTAAAGACACAGATATAGCAACAGCAAGCATTGTTATAAAAGATACCGAAGCAAGAAACAAACGAGCAAAAGAAATTGATGTTTTGGCAGATATTATATTAAGCGTAAGAGTTTTAAGGGATAACAGCGAGGTCGTTTTAAACGAAATAACATTAAGCGACAACAGACAATCACCAGATGCAAACATGGGGCTTTATGTAATTGACCAGGCCGAAGATTTGTGGACCGTTGCAAAAGCATTGTTAATCAATCCAAATGTTTTAATGGAGCAAAACCCAAATCTTACTTTCCCAATAACAAAGCCAACACAGGTTTTTGTTTATCGTCAAGAAAAAATTGATGAACAATAAAATTTATAGTTTGCAAAAAAAGACAATAAAAAACACCAAAAGTGGTGTTTTTTTGTTTAAATTTTGCAAAAGTGTTAAAAATTCAAGCAAGAGGTGAGAAAATGAAAGCAAAACAAATTATAGGTTCAATTGTTTTTGTGGGGTTATTTTTTGTGGTAATTTTGTTTTGTGCCCCAATTCAAAACGCATCAAGCCTAAGTGCAGATGATTATCTAAGAATACATATAAGAGCAAACAGTAATTCAAGTGCTGACCAAAAAGTTAAATATGAAATAAAAGATGAAGTGGTAAAAGTTCTAACTCCACTTTTAAGTGAAGCAAAAACAAAACAGCAGGCAGTTAATATCATAAATGAAAATTTAGACCTAGTTTGCACCACGGCGGACGCTGTTCTTGGTGAAAATGGTTTTAATTATACAAGTTCTGCGTTTATAAAAAGTGAATATTTTCCAACAAGGACATATGAAGATTTAACACTTGAAAGTGATATATATGACGCACTTATAATAAATTTGGGTTCTGGCAGTGGAGATAACTGGTGGTGCGTGGCATATCCGCCAATGTGTTTTGTTCAAGCAACTGATACCAGCAGTGAAGGTGTTGTGTATAAATCAAAACTTGTTGAAATAATAAAAAATTTTTTTAATTTATAAAAAGAATAAATAAATTTTAAAAAATTAAACAAAATAACACAAGAAAAAACAAAAAGGAGAACAAAATGACAAAATTTTCTAAAATAATTTATTTATCACTTGCTTTGTTTGCATTTTTAAGTTCTGGTTTTCTGTTTGCTTTCAGTGAGGTGCCAACAAGCATCAGCGGAGACTTTACCGCAGAAGCAGCACTTACAACCAGTGAAATAGAGACTGTTCAAACAAAGTTAAAGCGTTGGGGTTATTACACGGGTTCGGTTGACGGCATCTATGGTTCGAAGACAACAAGCGCTGTTAAAAGTTTTCAAAGAAAAAACGGGCTGGCTGTTGATGGAATTGTTGGAAGCAAAACGGCTGCCGCTCTTGGAATGACTCTTGGAACACAAACAAATAATGACCTTTATCTTTTGGCAAAATGTATTCATGCAGAGGCAAGGGGAGAACCATATGTTGGTCAAGTTGCAATTGGTGCGGTAATTTTAAACAGAGTGGAAAATCCAAGTTTTCCAAATACCATTGCAGGAGTGATATATCAGCCCTATGCTTTTACCGCAGTTAGTGATGGACAGATAAATTTGGAACCAAACGAGTCGGCATATAACGCAGCAAGAGATGCCCTTAATGGTTGGGACCCAACATATGGTGCTTTATATTACTATAATCCAAACACAGCAACAAGTTCTTGGATTTGGTCAAGACAAATTGTGGTTACCATTGGAAAGCATAATTTTGCAATATAAGAGGTGAAGAATGAGTAAAGCAATGAAAATAGTTGGAATCATCAGCACGGCTGTTCTTGCTGGCTTGGTGATTTTTATGGGTGTGATGTGGGGAATCACGCAAAGTGAACTTAATAGATATAGACAAGAACTTAACTACAATTATCTTAACAATTTTTACAGTCTTACTGACAGTGTCAATAACATAGAAACAAATTTAAGCAAGTTGTCGGTTGCAACAGATGAAGAAATGCAAGAAAGATATCTAACTGAAGTTGTATCACTGTGTCAGTCGGCGCAGAACAATCTTTCTTCTTTACCTTTGGAACATCATTCAATCAATGAAACAACAAAGTTCATAAATCAACTTGGTGGATATTCTTTCACATTGCATCAAAACATTTTAAAAGGTGAACAATTAACTCTTGATGATAAAGACCAAATTGATGAACTTTATCAAAGTGCAAGCGAGGTAAAATTTGAACTTAACCGACTTGCAAACCTTATAAACTCAGGTTATTCAATTATTGATAACATAAAAGACCCTAATGTTGCAGTCAACGATTTCAGTCAGCATTGGAGCGGTGTTTATGATGACACAATTGAATATCCAACACTTATCTATGATGGACCTTTTAGTGACTCAACTCAAAACAAACAGGTAAAAGGACTCAAAGACACAGCAGTAACACAAACAGAAGCGGAACTTTTAATGAAAAAGTGGTTTACTGATTGGCAAATTTCATCTTCTGGTGAAAGCAAGGGTGGAGATTTTGATACTTGGAATTTTATTTTGGAAAAAGATGGTAAAAATGGCTATGCTCAAATAACACAAAAGGGCGGAATGCTTTTACAACTTGGAACAGATATAAATGCTGGTAAAAAACACAAACAACTTGAAGAATGTGAACTTTTGGCAGAAAACTTTGCAAAGAAAGTTGGAATAGAAGATGTAAAAGTTGTTTGGAGCACGGAATGTGAAGGTTTTGTTTATTGCAATCTTTGCTATGTAAAGGATAATATCATCATATATCCAGATATGATAAAAGTGAAAGTAAGTCAAGATACGGGCGAAATTTTGGGCTATGAAGCAAGAAGTTATGCATTTAATCATGTTGAAAGAACAAACTTAACACCAAAAATCAGCAAGGAAAAAGCACAAGAAAAGGTTGATGAGTATCTTAGCATTTTAACAGAAAAACTTGTTGTTGTGCCAAATGAATATGTTGGCGAAAGTTTAGCATGGGAGTTTAAGTGTCTAAAAGAAGGAAGTGTTTATTATGTCTATATTGACGCTTTAACTGGTAAAGACCTTAACATTATGAAGGTTATTGAAACAGATGATGGCGAACTTTTGATGTAAAAAATATCATAACAAAGTCCAAATTTTATAAAATTAATAAAAGACATAAAAAATAAATATAAAAAATTAAAAATTTTTTAAAAAATGTGAATATTATTTTTAAAAACGCATATTATAATAATGTAAGCAATCAAAGAATCAACAAGATTTTATTTGCTTACAACTTAAAACACAAAGTTTTTCAACTTTGTGTTTTTTTGTTTTATAGTTTACTTTTTTAATTCTTTATGTTATGATTATTTTAAAATAATAAAAAAGGGAAGAAAATGAACAAGTCAAAAAGCCAATATACTGAAAAAAATCTTAGTCAATATGGAATTTTTCAACTAAGAGAAATCGCTCGAAATGTTGGTGTGCATTTGCCAACCACATATAAAAAAGAAGAGCTTATTGACAAGATTTTGCAAGTTGTAAGTGGTAAGGTTGAACCTTTTGTTGCAAAAAACAAAAAAGGTCGCCCACCAAAAAGTTTTATAAGTTTTGACAGCGCATGGAAAAAACAAGAACAGCAACCAGAAAGCGAAGACAACACATTTTTTTCTTGGGAAAAGGGAGCATGGGTAAAAGACGAAGTTTACAACCTTTTTTCCGAACTTAGAGTAAGCGAGGCAATGCAGGGTTTTGACAAAAATTCTCAGCAAAATGTTGTCAGTGGAATTGTTTTCTGTGAACCAAACGGTTTTGGAACTTTGCACATCGGTGGACTTAATGAAATCACAAGCAATCAAATGGCTGTAATTAATTCCAGCATTATTGACAGATTTAATTTACAAAATGGGGATATCATTGTTGCGCAAGTGATAACTCATGGTGATATTCAAATTGTATGTGATGTTATGGCTATCAATGGTTTTGCTCCTGATGAACTCAAAAGACAAAACTTTGCACAACTTGAAACAATATCTTCAAATGAAATAATAAAACTTTGGCAAGATGACAAGCTTTTGTTCACAAAATGCATTGCTCCAATAGGGAAAGGTCAGCGTGCTTTTGTGACGGGGGATAAAAATGCAAAAAATGTGTTATTCGAACATTTTGCAAATGAGTTTTCTAGGCAAAACATTCAAACAATTATGCTTGCTCTTGATAAACGACCAGAGGAAAAAATCAACATTGAAAATTCAGGCATTGAATATTCCTTTTCTTCTTTTGATATGATTCCTTTTAGACAGATGTATCTAATTGAACTTGCCATAAATCATGCAAAAAGGCTTTGTGAACTTGGTAAAAGTGTTGCACTTTTGATTGACGATTTAATGTCTGTGTTACATGCATATGAGTTTTGCTTTAAGCAAAAAAGTTTGCAAGCAAGTGAAATTGATGCAATTATATCCTTAAAGAAATTGCTCGCTACTGGAAGAAATACTTCTAATGGTGGAAATATAACTTTGATTTGCTATTCATCCAACAGAACAGATGAAGAGAAAAAACTTGCTCAACTGATTGATGATTTGTGCAATTGTCACATAAAAGTTAACAGAAGCGGAATAAACGACTTTGTTGTTCTTCCAGATAGTTACACTGACAATGCTTTTCAACTTTTAGATAAGGAAAGCATGCTTTTGGCCGACAAAATCAAAAAAGAGGCAAATGGAGTTAGTGATATTGAACTTTTGCAAATCTATGAAAAATATTTACGATAGATTATGTAATTTATCAGTTTTATTTTAAAGATTTATAATAAAGGCACTAACAAATTTAATAACATATAAAACAAAAGAAAAAGGGAGGGGGATTTTTATGGCAACAAGAAAGAATGCAAGCAAGGTTTCTTCAAAAGCAAGTTTGAATATTGATATTGATGAAAAAGTAACAAATAAATCACTTAAAAGCGCAGGGAAAGAAGTAAAAAAAATGGGTGCGGGAAGCATTGTTTTGATTCTTGTGCTTTTGATTGTTGGAATAGCAGGTGGGGTGCTTGTCAGTTACTTTTTAACCAGAAATGACTGTTTTGAAATTCTTGGTCAAGAAGAATTAACACTTACCCTTGACGAAACATATACCGACGAGGGCGTTAATGTGATTTCTTTTAACCGAGATGTAAGTGATAAGGTTAAAATTGAGACCAATCTAACAAAAAATCCCGATGGGACATATTCTGCTGACGAGGTTGGAACATATTACATAATCTACACCGTTGATGATTTCAAATACAGTGGAATATTTGGTGTGCAGAAGATAAGACTGATTACTTTTGTTGAAACAAGTGAAGGAGGCGAATGATGGCAAGTTCAAAGAAAAAATCTAAATTTAAAATTTTTCTAATTTCCATTTTGTGTTTAGCCTTGGGAATTGCAATTGGTTTTTTTGGATATACCTATTATAAACTTCCAAACACTGACCAACTTATCATAACAGAAGATGTCTACTATTCCTATGACGGTGGCAGTGAAGTATCGTCTACCCCGATAAGCACGGCTGACGGAACAATGTCGGTGCATTTTTTGGAACTTGGAAATAAATACACCGGAGATTGCACCTATATAAAGGTTGGCGAAGATATTGATATTCTAATTGACTGTGGTTCAAAAAGTAACAGTGTTGCCACAGTTAGTGAATACCTAAATCAATATGTAACCGATGGAACTTTGGAATATGTGATTATCACACATGCACATCAAGACCACTATGCTGGGTTTGCTACCAGCACAAAGGTTGACAGCATTTTTGATTTATATGAATGTGAAATCATCATTGATTTTGCTAGAACAAATCAAAAAGATACCGCAACCACTTATAACAACTATCTAAGAGAATTGCAAGATGAGGTAGATAATGGCGCAACTCACTACACAGCACTAGAATGTTGGAACCAAGAAAATGGTGCTCAGCAAGAATATATTTTAGATAGCGAAAACAATATCAGTTTGGAAATCTTATACAACTACTACTATGAAAATAAAGCAAGCAGTGAAAACGACTATTCTGTTTGTTGCATGATAAATCATGGAGATAGGCACTTTTTGTTCACGGGCGACCTTGAAGCCGATGGAGAAGAATATTTGGTGCAATATAACGATTTGCCACAAGTAACACTCTATAAAGCAGGTCACCATGGAAGTAAAACCTCATCTACCGATGCACTTTTGTCTGTTATACAACCTGAAATTGTTTGCGTGTGTTGTTGTGCGGGAAGCAGTGAATATACATCAACACCAGAAAATCAATTTCCAACACAAGAATTTATAAATAATGTTGCAAAATATACAAAATATATCTATGTAACCACACTGTGCCTAGATTATAAAAATAATGAATTTACTTCTTTTAATGGAAATATAATTATCATTTCCAACTCAGAAAATGATGATGTCAAAGTCAACTGTTCTAATAATGGCACCATTTTAAAAGATAGCGAGTGGTTTGCTGATAATCGAACATGGCCAGCAGATGGTGTTGTTTGACGAAAACTAAAAATAATTTTATTTTGAATATATAAAAAACTTTATCTTAACTGATAAAGTTTTTTTGTTTTAAGTTTAAAATTATTATTCAATTTCAAATTCTTCTAAGATGTAAAATGGGTGAAAAAAAGAAATATTTTGCGTTTTTGCAAAATTTACACATAAAAATCACAAAATTTCAAGGTTTTTAAGCATTATTTTTGCAAATTACACTATTCTTTGTTTTTTACATTCACATTTACCACAATTTCCAAGTTTTGCATATAGTTGTCTTTATCATCAAGCCCATTAAGATATTTCTTCCAATCAGCAGTTAAGTTTGAATTAAAAATTGCATATATATCCATGATGTCAAAATTATATTCTTTTGCAAGATTTAATGCATCTTGAACATCTTGATTGATTTTTGTTTTTATTGCTGAAACAAGGGTTTCATTATAATAATTTTTGTGAGATGTTTGAATTTTTCCACCATTTTCAATGCTTTCAATTCTTGTATCCAAGGTAATGTTTGCCTCTAAAATAGGGGTGCCATTTGTAATCTTTGGATTAAAATGAACGCTTTTTGCTGTTTGCTTGATTCCAATGGTTGCGTTTTGCAGATTTTTATCACTGTAATTTTCAATTAAAATGTTACCTTTTTGAGTTCCCGAGTCAAGCCAATTAAATTTCATAATATCGTCTTGCTCTAAATCAAGAATTTTTTTGCCTTTTTTAACAACAATGGCTTTTCCTTCATTTTTGAAAGCACTTGTTGATGAACTGCTTGAACCACCGTTTTGCGAAGAGCTTTCGCCACCTGAATTAGAACTTTCGCCCGAATTACTGCCCGACTGTTGCTCTGCTGATTTATCACTGTCTATTGTTGCAATAACAGAGGCGCTTGCAGGAAGAGCATATTCACTGAAAAGTTCAATCAAACTGGTGCTGGTGCTGTTGTAATTTTCTTTGTTGAATTTTGCAATGTTTTGCAAGTTATTGATGTCGCTTTCACTAAACTGCGAACTTACTTTAAGTATGTCTTCCGCTTTTTGTGATGTGTGAATAAGTGCTGTGTTATTTCCCATGATGTTACTTCGCATAAGAAAGTCAAGAGTTTCAATTAGGTTGTCATTACACAATTCATCACCAATAATAATTATATAGCAATGTGCAAGTCCCAAACTTTGACCTGTTTTAAGTTCAACGGCACTAATTGCATCCATCAGGTCTTTTCCTGTTCCAGAAATAACGGTGCTTTTGGGCGAATAACTTGTGCTTGGTTGGGGAATTAAAATCTGAGCAGAAAGTGAGATTTCTTCACCTTCTTTATCAATTCCAATTCCAGAAACGATTGCAGTTGTTTGAAGTTCACTTGGCACACTTACAGCATTTGGCAGAAGAATCAGCAGAAAAATTGCAACCATCCAAGCAACAATTCTATACTTTAAGGCTTTGTCCATTTTTTCCTCCTAACACAAAGAAATATTATGCATAAAACAACATATAAAGCCATAATTATCCCATTGACATACATCCACTCACGAACAATTTTCTCTTGCATAATAACAAGACTATAATCATTTATAATTGCAAAAATAGTGATAAAAGCAAGAGCTATTCCTGTTGGAATAAGTGCACGCTTAAAACCAAAAACCCATCTGCCAATGTTTGAAAGGCAATATAAAAATGCACTGCTTGTCAAGAAAAGTGCCAAGGTGCAAACAACAATTGAAAGCCAGTTAAGTCTGCCAAGGTCGGTAACAAAAGGGTCATGTTGCGGTAAATCTGCAAGGGTAAATTCAACATATTGAGCACTTGGCCCATAGAGCATATAGAAAAATAAAGCAAGGGTAATAACAATAAAAGCCATCAGTGTGTTGAAAAAGAAAAATTTAAAGTTAAAATTCTTTTTAAAATCAATTTTTCCCATAAAACAAAGAAGAATCAAAGCATTGCCTCGATAGAAAATTTGTGCCTTAAACCCTTCAAACACAGGTGATGCTCCGTTTTCAAAAAAAGGCAAGATATAATCTGGATTAAGCCCATTAATCGCTGTCAGCATACAGATAACAATGCCAATTAAGATAAAAACTGAAAAAATTTCCATGCTTCTTGCAATGGTGTTAATACCCTTAATTGCAAAATAGCCAGTGATAAAAACGGCAGGAATAATATAAATAAGAGGAGAAATTTCAGTAAACAAAATTTGCAAAAAGAAAGAATGTGTTTCTTGATATAAAAACAGTGCTTTTAAAGCGATAAAAACAAAAAGAAATATAAGAAGAATTTTTGCAATAATTGTTCCAAAAAGTTTTTTCAAAAGTCCATAAAAACTTATGTCTTTGAATTTTTGCAAAAGTATAACAACACCAATTAAAATAATCATATCAAGCACAAAACCCAAAACGATTGACCAAATAGCATCTTTTCCTGCGTATTCAAAGACAAACGGATGAATGGTTAGGACTTTTGTTGAAAGCATGATAAAAATAGAAAGCAAAATGAATTGTCTTGAAGTTAATTCCTTGT
>CASEYA010000040.1 GCA_949291975.1 uncultured Christensenella sp. | reverse complement strand
TTAAACAAAACGCAATTTTATTTTTACCCTTTTAATAAGAAAAACCTTTTTTCATTACAGAATGTTATCATCATTTTTTTGATTTTTCACACTATGTTTTTCTTCGCTAGCAACAGGCATCATTGCTGGTTGACTGCTGTGACTGAAAATAATTTTTGCTCTTGCCCTTTTTTGTGCTTTGCTGAACATCAAAGTGAACAAAGCGCGAACCAAAGGCCCAACCACCAAAATTTGAAGTGGCAAAGCAAACACAAAGCCTGTTACAATTGATGTTAGATATGTTAAAAAAAGTTCTGCGCTGAATGAGTTTGTTACAATTGCATTCATAAGAACTCCAACACAACTCATAATTGTTACCATCATAGCAACGGTCAAAGTTGACATTGTTACATTTATAACCAGCCCACTATCTTTTTGCTGGTTAACAATCTTAAAAGTTAACCTTTCTGCAAGTGGATGAACAATGAAAAATACAACCAAGAAAGCAATTGCCCATGTTATTAAAAAGCGATAATCATATGTTAGAAATGTGTTATAACTTAGACCTCCCATGTGTATTGCCTGATTATAAAGATACATTATGCTTGCCATAAAAAAGGACATCAAAAGTGTAAAAATTACCGCCTGAAATTTTGTTTTTGGAAAAATTGTTTTCATTTTTTACCTCCTCAAAGAAAAATAAAAATAAGCCCAATACAACTGGACTTACTCTTTTTAAGTGAACCAAAGACTAGTTCGGCCAAAAGATGCTCGTTGAATGCTTCTTATTTTCACAAATATTTTAGCACTGTAATTTTAAAAAATCAAGTATAAATTTTAAAAATTTTACCAAATTTTTATCTTTTTATGTTATTTTTGTTAAAGGAATAAAGAAAACTTTTTATTTCTTTTTTTATTTGGCTGTGGCTTTGCGCATAGTGAAGAGTGGCAAGCACATAGCCCGCTTTGTTTCCAATATCAAAGCATTTTCCATCAATTTCTGCAATTGCAAGACTGCTGTTCTTTGCAAGACATAAAAGTGCATCGGTAAAAAGTTGCCCTGCCGTTAGATTTTTTAAATATTTAAAAATTTTTGATGTCAACAAAAATTGTCCTGCAATTACAATGTTTGAAGGTGCAACTTTTGGGTGCGGTTTTTCAACAATTGATGTAATGTATTTCTGCCCTTTTGCTTCCTTTAGAGACAAACAGCCATAGAGATTTGTTTTGCTTTGCCTAACCTTTCTGGTTGCCACAACAGAGCATTTTACCACATCAAAAACCTTTTTCATTTGTTCTAGACTGTTCGGTTTTGCTGAAAAAAGCACATCGCCATATAAAAGGTAAAAAGGTTCACGGCCCACAAAATTTTCTGCATGCAAAAGAGCATCAGCCACACCAAGTGGGGCATCGGGATAAATATATGAAAAAGAAATTTTGGCATTTGTAAAATATTTTTGAATGGAAGTTTTTTCTTTGTGTGCCACAACCAAAACTTCTTTTACACCAACAGAAATTAGGTCATCAACCAAATAGTCCATTGCCGGTCTATCAACAATGGGAAGCATCTCTTTTGCAAGAACCTTGCTGGCGGGAGCCATTCTGCTTCCAATTCCACCAGCCAAAATCACTGCTTTTTTTATTTTCATGTTATATTATATGAGGTAATTTTCTTTTTTGATAAACTACAAAACTGTTTTTATTCTTAAAAACCACTAAAAAACCAAAAAAGACTGCGCAAAAGCAATCTTTTTAGCATATTCAAAGAAAATATAAAAACAAAGATGAATTAATTTCAAATTAAATCTTTATTCCAATGGCAAGTTTGCCTTGGCGGTTAAGTCTAGGGGTGCGGGATTTTGCTTTTGCAAAACAAAATATGCAAGGGCACCAATCATGGCTGCATTATCAGTGCAAAGGTCAAGTGGTGGATAAAGCACTTTTATCCCCTCTTTCTCTCCCATGTTTGAAAGACTTTCACGCAAATAGGAATTTGCAGACACACCACCCGCAAGCACAAGGGTTTTATAGTTTTTCTGCTTGCAAGCGAAAATTGCTTTTTGAGTTAGCATATCAACCGCTTCTTTTTGAAAAGAAGCACAAATGTCTTTGATGTCTAGTTCTTCTCCGTTTTGTTTTTTTGTGTGAACATAGTTTATTACCGCTGTTTTAAGTCCGCTGTAACTTATGTCAAAAGAATTTTCTTGCGAGAAATGTTTAACAAAAGTTATTGTTGGAATTACCCCCTTTGCAAGTCTATCAATCTTCACTCCCCCTGGATATTCAAGCCCCAAAACTCGTGCAACCTTGTCAAAGGCTTCCCCTATTGCATCATCTTGAGTTGTTCCAAGAAGAGAAAAAGAATTATAGTCCGTAACTTCAACAACAGCAGTATGCCCACCACTAGCAATAATACAGATAAATGGCGGGGTTAAATCTTTGTGAGCAATATAGTTTGCAGCAATATGACCTTTGATGTGATTTACAGCAATAAGAGGCTTATCAAGAATGAAACTCAGTGCCTTTGCACAAGTAACACCCACCAAAAGTGCGCCAACAAGTCCCGCACCCTCGGTTACTGCAATTGCATCAATATCTTCAAAGGTCATGTTTGCATTTTCCAACGCTTCTTTTAATATGGAATTTATGGCAAGAATATGATTTCTGCTTGCCACTTCTGGAACAACCCCACCAAAGCGTTTATGAATTTCAATTTGACTTGAAATGATATTGCTCAAAACAGTTCTGCCATTTTGAACAATTGCAACACTTGTTTCATCACACGAACTTTCAATTGCTAAAATGTTCACAACCTGTTTTTTGCGAATTTCTTTTATCTTTTTTATCATTCTTTCGTTATAATTCATTTTTCTCTCAACTTTTTTATTTTAATAATTTTTGCAAAATTACTCTTTGAGGTTTAAAACCTAAATGCTGATAAAACTCTTGTGCTGATAAATTGTTTTCATAAACACCAAGTTCAATTCTTTGGCATCCTTTTTCTTTTGCTGTTTTTTCCGCATTATTCATAAGTTTTGAACCTATGCCTACGCCACGAAAATCTTTTGATATAGCAAGCTTAGAAATAAAAAAGATTAAATTTTCTCCTTCTTTAGTGGTTTTACAAATTCCAACCAAAAAACCTGCAACTTTTTTATTAACTTCTGCGATTAAAAAAGTTGTTTTATCATCTTTTATTTCATCATTAAAATAATTTTTATCCAAATGCTCATCTGCAAATTTTTCCTTGATTTCTGGATGTATTTTTGCATGAAAACTGTTTATATCTTGAAAAATTTCATCAACTTGCTGATAGTCTTCTTGATTTGCTTTTCTTATTATTATTTCCACTTATATTTTTCTACCTCTTTGACACACTTTTCTTTAAATAGTCCAAAATGCACTCGTGAATGTTGCCGTCCATAAAGCCATAGACATCACTTGTTTCCCAATCGGTGCGGTGGTCCTTTACCATGGTGTATGGGCAGAAAACATAACTGCGAATTTGACTTCCCCACTCAATTTTTTTCAGTTCACCCTGAATTTGCTTCATGTTATTTTGCATTTTTTCTTCTTCCATTTGTGCAAGTCTAGCACGAAGGCAAGCAAGAGCATTTTCTCTGTTTTGAATTTGACTGCGCTCATTTTGACAAGTAACAACAATGCCTGTTGGAATGTGTCTAATTCTAACCGCACTATCTGTGGTGTTTACCCCTTGACCACCACAACCGCCACTTCTGAAAACATCAATTTTTAAATCTTCTGGCTTAATTACAATATCATTTTCATTTTCAATTTCTGGCATAACCTCAACAGAGGCAAAACTGGTATGACGCCTTTTGTTGCTATCAAAAGGAGAAATTCGAACAAGACGATGCACACCACGCTCGGCTTTTAGATAGCCATAGGCATTTTCGCCATCAACCTTGATTGTAACGCTTTTTAGGCCTGCACCATCTCCGTCTGTGCTGTCTAGAACCTTATAGGAGAAATCACGCTTGGTAAAATATTTTTCATACATTCTAAGAAGCATCAACACCCAGTCGCAAGCCTCTGTTCCACCCGCACCCGCTTGAATGGTGAGAATTGCCCCTGATGAGTCATATTTTCCAGTAAAAAGTCCCACAAGTTCTAAATCGGTGCTGTTTTTTATGAAATCTTTTAGTTCTTTTTCTGTATCTCTCAGAATTTCAACATCTGCATCACTGCACTCATCAAGAATTGAAGTTAGACTATCAAATTGAACTTTAAGGTTTTTAATCTCTGCAATTCTGTTTTCTAGCCTTGCAATTTTTTTTCCAACACTTTCAACCTGCTTTAAGTTTGAAAAAAAGTCGGGTGAACTTTGCATTTTTTCAAGTTCTTCTTTTTCTTTTTCAAGTTTTTCAACGGGAAAAAGCACTTGAATGTTATCAAGCACCTTTTTTTGCTCTAACAATAAATCTTTTTGTTGGTCTTTTGTCAAAATATTTTTTCCTTTCTTTTTATATTAAAAGAGGTCAAAGCCATTTGCCTCTTTTTTGTTTAAAATTTGATTTTTACTTAAAATTTTGATTAAAATTTATATGTTTTCATGTTTTTATTACCATAAAATTTTTTATTTGTAACAAATAAATCAAATTGCTAAATAACATTTTTAATATAAATCTTGTCTGCAAAAATTATTTTTTGTTGTTAAAATTTATCTGAAAAAAGTTTATCAAAAGCAAATTATTCACGCCCACAACAATTTTTATATTTCTTTCCACTTCCACAAGGACAAGGGTCATTTCTTCCAACAACTTTGTGGCTTACTGCTGGCCCCTTTGGTGCTGGTGCTTGTCCTGCTGGTGCTTCTTGACTAGCAACGGTTTGCATTTGTGGTGCTGGGCGTGGTTCAATTTTTACCGTTGGCTTGCTGATGTTAAGAAGAACTGTTGATACTCTTTCACGAATGCCCTCAACCATTTCATCAAACATTTGAAAGCCTTCTTTCTTATAGGCAATCACTGGGTCTTGACGACCAAAACTCTGAGCACCTATTTCATGACGCAAAGTTATCATTGCATCAATGTGTTGCATCCAAGCACGGTCAACAATATCCAAAAGCACAATGCGTTCTACAACATCAAATTTTAGTCCTACTTCCAAAAACTCGGCTGATTTTGCTTCATAGCGGTCAAGAACTTCTTTTAGAACAATTTCGTTAAGTTCGCTTGGAGCAATATCTTCAAGCATTTCTTTTGTTACAAAATTTGTGCCTTTTGGGAAAATTCTGTCTTCAAGAGAATGATTAATTTCTTCCATATCCCAATCAAAACTTGGCTTATCTGGATTGATTGCTCGCATAAGAGCATTTGTCACAACCTCTGGAAACATATCAAGAATTTGTGCGTGAACATCTGCGCCATCAAGAATTTCATTTCTTTGTTCATAGATTAATGTTCTTTGCTTGTTTACCACATCATCATATTCAATAAGGTGTCGTCTTATTGCATAGTTTCTAAGTTCCACTTTCTTTTGCGCTTTTGAAATTTGTGAAGAAAGCATTTTCATTTGGAATGGTGTGTCGTCGTCAATCTTGAAGAATTGACTTATGCGTTTTAACTTTTCGCCACCGAACAGGCGCAAAAGGTCATCTTCCATGGAAAGATAGAACACCGAACGCCCTGGGTCGCCTTGACGACCAGCACGACCACGAAGCTGGTTATCAATTCTTCTGCTTTCGTGTCTTTCTGTTCCTATGATTAAAAGTCCACCAACTTCAATTACTTTTTCTTTGTCCTCGTCGGTTTCTTGCTTTAATTCTTCATATAATTTTTCATATTCATCTTTTGCTCGTTGAACTTCCTCGGTTGTTGCTGGCAAAAAGGATGTTGCTTGCTCAATTATTCCATGAGTAAAGCCTTTTTTCAGCATTTTTGCCTTTGCAAGATATGATGGGTTTCCACCAAGCAAAATGTCTGTTCCACGACCTGCCATGTTTGTTGCAATGGTAACTTTTCCAAGTTGACCTGCCTGAGCAATGATTTCACCTTCTTGTGCGTGATTTTTTGCGTTCAATACGCTGTGTGGAATTTTCTTTGCCTTTAACAGTTTGCTTATATATTCGCTTTTTTGAATTGTGGTAGTTCCTACCAAAACTGGTTGAAGTCTTTCGTGTGCTTCGCTGATTCTCTCAACAATTGCACGATATTTGCCTTCCATGGTGGTATAGATAACATCTGGTTCGTCAATTCTTTTGTTTTCAAGGTTTTGAGGAATGGTAACGATGTCAAGGTTATAGATTTTGTTAAATTCACCCTCTTCGGTCTTTGCTGTTCCTGTCATACCACTGAGTTTATGATATAGTCTAAAATAGTTTTGCAAGGTTATAGTTGCAACAGTAAGGTTTTCATCCTTGATTTGCACGCCCTCTTTTGCTTCAATTGCTTGATGAAGTCCATTTGAAAAACGGCGACCTTCCATAACACGACCAGTAAACTCGTCAACAAGCAACACAGCACCGTCTTTAACAATGTAGTCAGCATCTCTTTTCATCATGAAGTTTGCTCGAAGTGCGTTCATAATGTGCTGATTGAGCTCAACTGCGTTTATGTCGCTTAAATTTTCAACACCAAAATATTTTTCTGCCTTGGTTGTTCCAAGTTCGGTTAGATGAATTGCCTTTTTCTCTTCATCAACCAAATAGTCTTCATCACGGCGTAAAGTCTTGATGAAGCGTTGTGCTTTGGAATAATTTTCACTGCTTTTAAAGCCCTTTGCAGAGATAATAAGCGGGGTGCGGGCCTCATCAATTAAAATGCTGTCCACCTCATCTATGATGGCAAAGTTATATCCCCTGCCAACACGGTCTTCTGCTTTTCGAACCATGTTATCACGCAGATAGTCAAAACCAAGTTCATTGCTGGTGCAATATGTGATGTCGCAAGCATAGGCAGCACGCTTTGCCTGAGGTTGCATTTGAGAGATTGCACAACCGACACTAAGCCCCAAGAAGTTGTGAACTTTTCCCATCCATTCACAGTCACGAGTTGCAAGATATTCGTTTACTGTTACAATGTGAACACCTTTGCC
>CASEYA010000039.1 GCA_949291975.1 uncultured Christensenella sp. | reverse complement strand
TCAGGGAATTAAAGAAAGCATGCAGGCGTGCTATCCAGAAAGGTTTTAAAAGCGCCATGCTTTTTCTTTTTCTCATAAATTTTATTATACAGCGCACAAGATTTAAATATGGCAATAAACTTTTATCACGCTGAACCCAACTAAATCAGCAAAAGCAATAACAGCGCAAAAAACTTAAATATGGCAATAAACTTTTATCACGCTGAACCCAACTAAATCAGCAAAAGCAATAACAGCGCACAAGATTTAAATATGGCAATAAATTTTTATCACGCTGAAATTAATTAAAAATTAAAAAAGTAATAACAGAGCACATGGTTACAACCTGAAAATTATTTTGTTTACCGCTTATATAATCTAAAAAAAATTATTTATCAATTAAATTATGCAACGTATCAGTGTTAAAATAGAACTAATACAAATAATTATCTTTTTTAAAAAGAAAAAAAGAGGAAAGAAATCTTCCCTCAAAAGCACAATGCATGCTGGCAAGCCAGTTAAGTGCAATAAAGCACCTTGCCTTGTGCATTCTTCATTATAATATATAAAAAACAGATTTGTCAAACGATTTTAACAAATTTTTCAAAAAAATTTTTATTTTAAGTCCAAACACACAAAAACTACCCTTTGCAAAGGGTAGTTTTATCTTTTAATATTCAATTTTTCTGCTTTTTTAAGATATTTTTAGCAAAAGTTTACGCTTTTCTTAACTTTTTAAAAATTTTTTATTTATTTTCATCACATTCAAACCAGTTTTTGCCAACTGATACCTCGGCAACAAGAGGAACCTCAAGTTGAACGACATTTTCCATGGTGTTTTTAACAATTTTTATCATTTGCTCTTGCTCTTCTTCTGGAACATCAAAAATCAGTTCGTCATGAATTTGCAGAATAAGTTTGCTTTTAAGTTTTAGCCCAGCAATGTGCTGACTCATTTGAAGCATGGCAAGTTTAATAATATCTGAGGCTGTGCCTTGAAGTGGCATGTTCATGGCCGCACGCTCGCCAAACATGGCAACATTGTGATTTGTGGAATACACCTCAGTGATATTTCTGCGCCTGCCAAACAAAGATGAAACGTAGCCCTTTTCCTTTACCTCTTCTACCGATTTATTTAGAAAACTTTTAATTGTTGGATACATCTCAAAATATTTATCAATATATCTTTTTGCCTCAGCAACCGAAATGCCTGTGCCAACAGACAAGCCATAGGGAGAAATGCCATAGATTATTCCAAAGTTAACCGCCTTTGCCATTCGTCTTTGCTCACTTGTTACTTTTTCAAGCGGGGTGTTAAAAATCTGAGAAGCAGTTACCGAGTGAATGTCTCTGTTTTGCCTGTATGCTTCCAAAAGATTAAAATCTTTGCTGTAATGTGCCAAAAGGCGAAGTTCAATTTGAGAATAGTCGGCAGAAATCAAAACACACCCTTTGCTTGCTGTGAAAATTTTTCTTAAAACCCTGCCCTCTTTTGTGCGAATTGGAATGTTTTGCAAATTTGGCTCAACACTGGAAAGTCTGCCCGTTACCGTGAGTGTTTGATTAAAGGTGGTGTGAATTTTTCCGTCTTTGATAAAAGGTCTAAGTCCGTCAATATATGTTGATTGCAATTTTGAGACAGTTCGATAGTGAAGCAACAATTCCACAATTGGATGTTTTCCCCTAAGTGCCTCTAAAACAGTAACCGAGGTTGACTGCTTTTTGTTACCCTTTACTTCAAGTTTAAGTTTATCAAACAAAACATGGGCAAGTTGTTTTGGAGAATTAAGGTTAAAATCTTCATCTGCAAGATAGAAAATTTGTTTTTTGATTTCAAAAATCTCTTGCGTAAACTTTTCGCTAAGTTCGTTTAAAACTTTTTCGTCTACGCAAATGCCATCTTTTTCCATTTGATAAAGCACACGCACAAGTGGCAATTCCAGCATGAAATACAAATTGCCAAGATTGAGTTCCAACAACTTTTCCCACGAAGTATTAAAAGCACACAAAAGTGCAGATGCACTTTTTGTTTGAGCAATGTTTAAAAAGTTTAAAATGCCATCAAGGTCATCTGTTTTTGCATTGCTGTTAATAAGATAAACTGCAATGCTAACATCATAAAAGTTATCATCAATCTGCCC
>CASEYA010000038.1 GCA_949291975.1 uncultured Christensenella sp. | reverse complement strand
TCAAAACCAAAAAAGGAAATAGAATGGTGAAATTTAATTCACACAATATCTCTATTTCCTGAAATTTATCATGTATCATAAATTGAACAAAGCTTTAAATCTTGATTTTTAGTAACAAAATTAAAAATTTTTCACTTTGATTTGAAATGTTAAAATAAATAAAACTTGAAAAAAACTTAGTTTAGTTTATCTAATTTTTCAACTCTTCTTTCATGCCTTCCGCCCTCAAATTTGGCATTTAAAAATGTTCTAATGATTTTTCTTCTTTTTGCACAGCATTTAATTGAACCAAGAACAAGAACATTTGCATTATTGTGCTGTCTTGCAAGAAGTGCATCTTTTGCGCTTCGACAAAGAGCACCACGAATGCCCTTAAAGCGATTTACCGCAATTGACATTCCTATTCCTGTTCGGCAAATCAAAATACCAACACTATCTGGTGAAGACACAACCTTTTCAGCCAACTTTTTTGCGTAGTCTGGATAATCCACGCTATCTGTGGTGTTTGTTCCCAAATCTTCAAATTCAAGTTCATGCTTTTCCAAAAGTGCCAGAACCTTTAATTTTGTGGGATAACCCGCATGGTCACTTGCAATGTAAATCATTCTTTATCTCCTTTGTTGTTTATTTTTGGACTTTTTGCTGAGCTTTCTTTTTTCTTAATATTTGCTTTTTGAACAGATTTTTTGATTGTAGTTTTTGAATTTGCATTATTTTTTGCAGTTTGTTTTGGCTTTATTGCAAATTCCTTCTTTTCGCCATTCTCAAAAATGAAAAGTGGATATTTTTCCTTTCGAAGTGGCATTTCAATTATTTTATCACGAGATTTTTTAAGTTCGCTTTTGGTATTGTCTATTTTTAAAGGTTTTGTGTTACTGTGAACCATGTGAAAAATTGCAACGCAAACAATAAGAATAAAAATTACAAAAATTATTAAAATTGAAACATAGTCCATTTTACTACTCCTTTGCTATTTTTAAAAGCGGAAAGCGTGGTTCTAGACCTGAATATTTATTATAACCCAAGCACTCTGGCTCAAAACGTATTCCCCTAACCTTAAAGCCATCACCGTGAAAGTCTGTTCCACCTGTTGCTAATAAATTATGTGTTTTGCAGAATTCATAAGTCCAAATACTTTCATCATATGTAAACTTTTTGTGAACGCATTCAAAACCATCAAGAATGTTAAGTTTATAAAGGTCTTGAACAAGCCCTTTGGGGTCCTTTTCGCCATATACCATGAATGGATGTGCAAAAATTGCCAACCCGCCTGCTTTGTGAATTTTTTCACAAACATATTCAATTGGTGGAGTTTCTGCAACAATATCAAAGCAATGAAAAAGCGAACCCGGTTTTATCATGTGGTCTCGATATAAATTGTCTGCCTTGTCAATGCCATATGTCTTGTAAAGTTCTAGGTTTTCGGGGTATTTTGCAATATCATCAAAAAAGCACTTGTGAGCAGTTCTAAAAATTGGCTGAAAATTTAAATTTTTTGACACTTTAAAACCAAGATTTTTACCCGTTTCAATCAATTTTGCAAGTCTTTCCATTTCAATTTGGACTTGAAAATCCCAACTTAATGCTTCAAACTTTGCCAGTTCATCAAGGTCAAAATCATAGGCAAGCACTTCATATTTCTTTTTATTATAGGACACTGCAATTTCGCAACCGTTGATATATTTTCCACTGAAAATTTTATCTTTCATGTTCCTAACTTCATAGTTTGCATATAAAACATCGTGGTCGGTAAAAGACATAACCTCAAGTCCACGTTGCTGTCCATATTTAAGCAGTTCGGGAACAGTGAACATTCCGTCTGAATATTGTGTGTGAATATGCAGGTCAATAAGTTGTCCATCTTTATATAATCGGTTCATGTTTTAGCCTCCTTTTAGACGGTTTCATCAAGATATGTGGCTTCTAGGTCTGCAATATGAAACAAAACAGCAATTGGAAAAGTGTAATACGCATCACTTAGGCTGTATGAACCGCCTCGAACACGGTTATCAAATCCGCCCATGTGCCAATTTATTGCCATTGCTTCTTCTCTTGTTAAACGCATGAACCCACTGATGATATAAACAGACTTTTCTCCGTGACCATATGGAAGTTTGTCATCAACAGTCCAAAAAGGTTTTTGCACCCAGTTGTTATCGACTTTTACATTTCTTAATTCTTGTTTATAGGTGTCAACTTTGCAAATATCATGCAAAAGTGCAATTATTGTGGCACTTTCAAGAGAGATTTTTTCTTGCCAATTTTCACCATATTCATTTTTAAGCAAATTGATAAAACGGTTATAAACATTAAGCGAATGAAAACAAAGCCCACCAGTGATAGCACTGTGAAACTTTACGCTTGCTGGCGCTGTGAAAAAGTCTGAACGCAAAAGCCATTCAAGAAGTTTATCTGCACCCTCTCGTTTTATATTCTTTTTAAAAATTTCAACAAATTTCTCCTGATTTGCCTCTACCATAATTTCCCCTATTTTTAATTTTTAAATTATTTACTTAAATATACCTTTTCATTATATATAAACAATAACTGTTATCAAGACTGTTAAAACAGAAAAAGCAAGTGGCATATTAAGTTTGTTTCCACTGTTTTTGTATGCAAAAATAAAACTTGCAATAGCAAAAATTGCAGAGATTAAAAAGAAAATTCCATGCGTTACACCAAAGACATTCACACCAAAGCAATATAGTGTTGTGAATAAAAAGGCAAAGCCAAGTGATATGATTGCCAAGATAGAAGAAAAACTGTTCATAGAAAATGAAAGATTTATCTGTTTGTTTTCTGGCTGTTGTTGTTTTTCCTCTTTTACTGGTTCGCTTGCAATTTGCATGTTGTCATAGGGTGTTACCTCGACCTCTTCAACAATCTCTTCCTCTTGTCGTTTATCTTTTCTGCCCATAATAATCTCCTTGTTGATTTTTGCTTATTTTAACAAATTACGAATAAAAAATCAAATGATTTTGATTATTTAACTGCTTTTATGCTTAAAATCTGTATTTTAGGTTGACAATTTCTTTGAAATGCAGTATTTTTTTTATATCTTCAAAAAGAGGATTTTTTATGCTAACTATTAAAAATTTATGTTATAAAACACAAAATAAAGAAATTTTGAAAGATGTTAATCTTGTGTTCGAAAATGGAATAAATGTCATAACTGGTCAGAATGGAACTGGAAAAACCACACTTGCAAAAATCTTGATGGGTATTGTAACAGCAACTTCTGGTCAAATTCTTCTTGACGGAAAAGACATAACAAAACTAAGCATTGATAAACGTGCAAAGTTGGGCGTTAGTCTTTCTTTTCAACAACCCACAACCTTTAAGGGCATAACTGTTTTTGATATGCTTAAACTGGCTAACAAAGACATAGAGACCATCAAAGATGCCTGCACCTATTTGTCAATGGTTGGGCTGTGTGCAAGAGATTATATCAACCGTGAAATAGATAAAAATTTGTCGGGTGGAGAACTTAAACGCATTGAAATTGCAACAATTTTGGCAAAAGGCGGAAAAGTTATTATTTTTGATGAACCAGAGGCAGGCATTGATATGTGGGCATTTGATGACCTCACAAACCTTTTTCTTACCTTAAAAGACAAGATTGTAATTATTATCAGCCACCAAAAACGCATTCTTGAAATATCAGACAGAATCTATCTTTTTAACAAAAAGGGCGAAATTGTTGTAACCGACAAAGCAAAACTTTTAAAAGAAGTGGAAACAACAAAATGTGCTACTTTAAGGAGTAAAAATGCAAACACTAAATAAAATTGAAAAGGAATTGTTAGAGCAAATTTCAAGTTTGCACAACATTGAAGAATGTTCTGTGAACATAAGGAAAAACGGACAATGTGTTGTTAGACAAACAAATGCTGATATTGAAATTGAAAACAAAAAAGACAAAGAAGGCATCAACATTTTTGTTAAAGACGGAACAAAAAACAAGGGTTGTCATATTCCTGTGATTTTATCGGTGTCTGGTTTGACTGACACTGTTTATAATGATTTTTACATTGGCAATAATGTAGACATTACCATTGTTGCTGGATGTGGTATCAGTTGTGGTAGCGGAAAAAGTGAACATAATGGAATTCATCGTTTTTTTATTGGTGAAAATTCAAAGATTAAATACATTGAAAAGCATCTTGGTCTTGGCAATGGCGGAGAAAGAGTTATAAACCCCATTACAAAAGTTTTCATGAAGAAAAACAGCGAATGCGACATGATTACTACACAAATTTCTGGAATAACAGACTCTAAAAGAACAACCTATGCTCGTCTTGATGAAAATGCTGTGCTGAACATCAACGAAACGCTTTTTACAACGGATAATCAAACCTGTGAGACGCATTTTAAGGTTGTTTTAGAGGGCAAAAACTCAAAAGCACACATTGTGAGCAGAAGTGTGGCAAAGGACAATTCAAAACAGAACTTCTATTCAAGTGTAATTGGCAAAAATGCTTGTTTTGGTCATATTGAATGTGACGGCATTCTAACTGGTCACGCACGCATTGCCTCCACCCCTAAAATTGATGCAGGATGTGAAGATGCCTTGCTTGTTCATGAGGCAATGATTGGAAAAATTTCGAATGACCAAATTTTAAAACTTATGAGTCTTGGACTCAGCAAAGAAGAAGCGGAACAAGAGATAATAAACGGCTTTTTGAGCAGTAAGATATAACCACCCTATTCACTTGTGTAAAAAGTTTGTTGTTCTGTGAGTGGCAAAATGTGGCTTATGTCCTGTTTGTTATTTAGTTAGCGCAATAAAAACTATGCGTAAAATTTATTTTATAAAGATTTAAAAATAGAGAAAAGAAAAATTTAAACAAACAAAACCTATGTGCTTTTTTTAAAAATTATAACAACTTACACGATGCATTTATAGACGACATAAATTGCAATATAAAAGAAGCAAAAAATTGAATAATTTGTTAGAGCTATTAACAACAAACTTGAAAAAGTAAAACTAAAAATTATTTTTATTAATGTAAAAGAATATCAAGTTAAAGATTTGTTTTGTTGAGACTATATAATGCACAAATAAAATTTGTTGAAGTGAATGATAAAACTTATGTTTTCTTTAAAAATGATGAGAAAAATTCACTGCTTGAGATTTTATGCGAAAAAAATAAATGTTGAGAAATAAAAAACAAAAAGGCAATCTTATATAGATTGCCTTTTTTGGTGGGAAAAAGTGGACTCGAACCACCGACCTTCCGCTTATCAGGCGGATGCTCTAACCAGCTGAGCTATTCTCCCAAAATATTGATTTAGGATTGCAAAAACAATCCTAAATCAGTGGTGGAGATAATCGGATTCGAACCGATGACCCCCTGCTTGCAAGGCAGGTGCTCTAGCCAGCTGAGCTATACCCCCACGCCCTATCTTGTAAAGCGAACTTTAAAGATAGAACATGTTTATGATAACATATTTTTTTTATTGTGTCAATGAAAATTGAGAACATTTTCAATAATTTTGACAAAATTTTCTTTTTATATTTGTTTTTTGAATTTTTATATGCTATAATTCTTTAAAATTAATAAAAGATAGCATAAACTTGTAAATTCTGTCTCAAAACATTTTTAAAAATGATTAGATTTTTATTTTTACGACCTTAAATATCTGCGAAGTTTCATTTTAGGAGTTTTTATGAAAAATAAAAAGTTAAATAAAACATCCAAACAAATTAAAAAAGAACAGGCATTTCTGGAAAAGTTTGGAGTTTCTTACAGTGAAATTAACACAAAAGAAAACAAAACAGGAAAACTCACCTATTTAAAAAAATTAAAGCCATATTTAAAGGGTGAAGGTTGGCAAATTGCACTTATTTTGTTCCTGTCTTTTTTGTTGATTGCCGTAAACATTTTGAGCCCTATTATCTTAAATATTTCTACTGAACACTTGCTGGACTCGGAGTTTGAAAGAGCATTAATATTTATATGTCTTTTGGTTGGTTCATATTTTTTAGTCGATTTTTTACGCTATCTATCAAACATTGTTTGCTATAAAATTATTAACCGAATTATTTTACGATTAAGAAAAGATATGTCTGAAAACCTTACAAGAACAAAACTTACAAAATATAATCAAAGCAATTCTGGAGAAATTTTAAACAGGCTTAACTATGACCCAAAAGTCCTGTATGATAGCATAGACATTTTGATGAATTTTAACAAAATCTTTATTCATATTGGCAGACTTGCTATGTTCTTTACATTTTCTATTTATATTGGTATTTATATGATTATTGCGGGTATTATAATCTATATTGTGCCAAATCTCATTTCTAAAAGGTATAAAAATCCAATTAGAATCAGAGATGCAAAAGTAAATGACCGATATCAAACAATTAATAATGAAATGGTTAAGGGAATTCGAGATATAAAAGGGCTTAACATAACATCAATTTTTCTTAAAAAAATAAATAAAAATTTAAAATTTTCCCACAATTCTAACAACAGTCTGCAGTTTGCAAATGAAACAACAGAGCAAATTTCTGTTATAATACTTAACCTTTTTAGCTTGGGTGGATATATTCTTTCTATTTTGCTGATTATGCACGACATGTTTTCAGTGGCAAACTTTATCACACTTTTTACTTATGATTTTGGTATTTACAACGCTTTTATTAATATGGCAGCAATTAAAGACCAACTTTATCAAATGGAAATTTCAACAAAACGAATGATGGAATTTTTTGATGACAAAGAATATCCAAAGGAAAGTTTTGGCAATGTTGAACTAAAAAATCTTCAAGGAAAAGTGGAATTCAAAAATGTTAGTTTTAAATATGAAAACAATGTTGTTTTTAAAAACCTATCTTTTACCGTGAATTCTGGAGAATATGTTGGAATTGTTGGAAAATCAGGTGAAGGAAAAAGCACTGTTTTAAGTTTGATTCCAAAATTCTTTGATATTGACAGTGGTCAAATTTTAATTGATGGCATTAATAACAAAAAATTAACTCAGGACAGTTTGAGAAATTCAATATCAATTGTTTTGCAGAACCCTTATATTTTCAATGCCAGCATAAAGGACAACCTATTATTAGCCAAAGAAGATGCAACAGAAGAAGAACTTGTTGAAGTTTGCAAAAAGGCATATATATACGATTTTATCCTATCTCAACCAAATAAGTTTGACACCATGGTTGGTGAAGGTGGTGTTATATTAAGTGGTGGGCAAAAACAAAGACTTGCCCTCGCCCGTGCGTTTTTGAAAAATAGCAAAATTTTACTTTTAGATGAAGCAACCAGTGCGCTTGATAATAAAAGTCAGGAAAAAATTAAACAAAGCCTTAGTAGCATGAAAGGAACCTATACCACAATTGTTGTTGCACATCGTCTCTCAACAATTGTTGACTGTGATAAAATTTTGGTATTAGATGACCACAAAATTATTGCGGAGGGAACTCATAAAGAACTTTTGAAAAACTGTGAACTTTATCGCAACCTTTATAAAGCAGAAGAAAACAAAGAATAATAACAATTTAAAATTAACAAAAAAGACAGTGATTAAAAATTATTTTCACTATCTTTTTTGTTTTTGACAATATCATTTTTAAAGTTCTTAGAATAATATTTAGTAAATATTGTATATTACTGATGCATTTTTGCGAATAGTTCTTTTGTGTTTTTCTGCAAAAGTTAAAAATTGTCAGAAATTTTTGTGCAATCTTTTTGCTTTACATTCAACAGTCAAAGATAAAAAAATTAGTTTATTTTAGGTTTTTAACAGCAAGTTCACACCTTTTTTTGATGTTTTCCCTGCCAAGAAGTCTGCAAATATCAAAAAGATTTGGGGTTTGCGTTCTGCCTGTAAGAGCAACACGAATGATTGTGCTAACATCACCACAATGACCTTTATATTTTTCTGGTGACTGTTTAAACTCTTTTACTTCCCTAGCAAAACCATGTTTTTCGGAAAGGTCTTTGATTCTGCTAAACCAAGTCTGCTGGTCATCATTTTCGTTATAATAATTTGGATATTCATTTAAAATTTGCCTAATGTCTTCATTATTAAAGTTTTCTGGAAAAGCAACTTCTGGAATTTCAAACATATAGGAAAATGTGTCATAAAGTTCTTCAAAGTGGCTTAGGTCTTTTCTTGGTTTTGGAATATTACGGTCAATTGAAAGAATGTTAAGCCAATAGTCCTTGTTTTCGGTTAAACTTTTATATAATTGCTGATTATAGTCTTTAGCATAAGCAAGCGCTAAATCAAAGACTTCGTTTTGCGTAAGTGTTGAAAGATAGTTTTTGCTGATGTCTTTTAGTTTAATTATATCAAAAAGGGCACCGCTTGCATTCATTTTTTGCAGTGAAAAAGGAAAATCGTATATGCTAGCAGTTTTGTTTTGCTGTCGCCAAGCTTCGAAATCACTGTTTACAAGAGTCATAATATAGTCTTTGATTGCAGCAACAGGATAGCCCGCTTTTGCAAAAAAGTTCATATCTGCTTCGGGGTCTTTTCGTTTGCTTAATTTTCGGCGTCCACCATTTTCATCAATCTTTTGAATTGGCGAAAGATGTGCATATTTTGGTGGCTCAAAACCAAAAGCCCTGAAAAGCTGAAGATGCTCAGCAAGGCTTGGCAACCACTCGTCCCCTCTTATAACAAAAGTTGTGTGCATAAGGTGGTCATCAATCACATGAGCCAAATTGTATGGTGGCAAACCGTTTGACTTCAAAATTACAACATCGTTTCCGTTTTGAGGAATAATTCTTTTTCCACGAATTGCATCATATGTTTCTATCTCATCATCTGCTGTGTAGGGACATTTGAATCGAATAACAAATTTTTCACCGTTATCAATTTTTTGTTTTATTTGTTCAAAACTTAAATTACGACATTTGGCATATTTGAAATGATAATATCCAATGTTTTCCTTGTTTGCCTCTTGTATTTTGCGCATTTCTTCAAGTTCTTCCGCTGTGCAAAAACATGGATATGCTTTATCTTGACGCACAAGTTCTTTGACATAGGTTTGATATATTTCTTGTCTTTCACTTTGAATATATGGAGCATATTCGCCACCAGTGCTTGCACCTTCATCAAACTTTATATCAAAAGCAGAAAGTGTGTTTATAATGCCTTCTACCCCACCTTCAACCTCTCGCTTTTTATCGGTGTCTTCAATTCTAAGGAAAAATATACCATTTGATTTTTTTGCAACAAGATTGTTAACCAAACTTGTGAAAAGGGCACCAAAATGCACAAAACCAGTTGGGCTTGGAGCATATCTTGTCACCTCGGCCTGTGCGTCCAGTTTTCTTGGTGGATATTTTTTCTCATAATATTCTGGCGTTTTATCTATGTTTGGAAAAAGCAAATCTGCAAGTTTATTGTTGTCCATTTTTATCGTCCTTTTAAAAATTTTTATGAATTATTCCAATTTATAATTGAGTCTGTAAGAGCATTATAGTATGCAAAATTTGTTTCATAATCGGTATTTAAAAATTCATTCACTTTGTTGTGCCAAACCTGTTGTTCATATGTTTTGTTATCAACTAAGAGTGTGTTAAAATAGTTATCTTTCAATTCATATGCCAGGCTTTTATTCCTTTCATAAAGAGGTTCATATGATAAAACTCTGTTATAATCTTCAATCATCTGATTTTCAGCGGACGTTAAATTCCCTGATAAAATACCCAAAAATGAAGATGATGTTAAAATATTTTTTACCTCTAAGAAGTTGTCAAGAGCCTTGTTCACAAGACTGATTGAAGTTATTTCGGTGTTATCCTTTATCTGACTTAAAGTAAAGGTTGTAAAAATATCTGCCATATCGGCAAGGTTTTTAACCACATGAAGTTGCACGCCTGCTGATGAAATTCTGCCATCTACCAAACTTTCACTAAATAAATTTTCTTCATAAAAAGTCAAGAAATCTTTTGCAAATTGATTTGCGCTAATTATTGCATTATAAAAAGCATTTTGATAATCTTTTACCCAATTTTGTGTGTTACCACCAGTTAACGCAAGATTTTCAAGCAAGTTTTTTGACTGATTTAGTGCTGAAATTTTATTTTCAAGGTCAGTAAGTTTGTTGTATAAATCATTGAGTTCATTTTGTGGCAAAGTTTCATCTTCTGCTAAATTTGGTGAAATATTGATGTAAAAACTGATGCTTTCAAAAGTCGATTTTAGCGTTGGTTCAAAAATTGCATAACTATCATTTGTGCTGTTTGAAAGTTTGTGAAATTCAACATTTTTTGCATCATTTATAAGCGCATCTAATTCGGTAGAGTAATTTATATCAATACTGCCACCGTTAAAAATTTTTGTATAACTTTTTACCATGGAATTATATTTATTCTGCACATCTTTAAAAGAGTAATTTTCGCCACACCCAGTAAAAAGAGCAAAAAAGCACAAAAGACAAGCAAAAATCAAACTTGTTGATAAAAATTTGTTTGTTATGCTCATAACGCACCTCCCCAACCCAAAAATGTTAGAATATTTTCAAGGTTTGTTTGAATTTCTGGGCTTTGCCTTTCAGCATATGTTCTTTTATCGGTTGATGCAAAAAATGATGTTTTTGTTTCAGCTTTATCACTTAAATAAATCATTGCATCAACAAAACTTAAAGCATTACTTCCACTTGTTGTCGCAGACATAAAAAACTTTGCTTTTTCATTTGTATATACTTCTCGTGCATTTTCGTTTTCAATTATCATAGAATCTGTTTGCGTGTTTTTTTCAAGATTATTATATAAAAGATTTGATTGTTGTAAAAGCGAATACAATATTCCATATTTTAAAGAAGCATCAATTTTTCCGCCAAGACAATTTTCCACAACAAAAGGGAAAAGTATATTGTTAAGATTATACATGACTGCCACTTGCCCTTGTAGACTGTCATAAACAGTGTCTGCCAACGAACCAAGAGATTCAAGTTCTTCCGAGGTCAATTCTTCCCCACCACTTGAAGATGGCGAACTGAAATAACTCTGTCTATCAAGAAAAGTTTCAATGCTTTGTGATGTGTTTGCAATTTTATCTTTATATGAATTTAAAGCACTGTCAACTTCTGACCTGTTTGCATCATCATTAACAAAATAGAGATTGTCAGCCATTTCATAGATTAAAAGTTCTTGTGAAATATAACAACTCAACCAATCAGAAAATGAATCTTGATAGGTGTTTACACTTGCCACAAAGTCTGAACCTTCGGTTAAGTGCTGTTTTAGCACTGCATTTTGTTCACCGTTTTTAATGTTTTGATAGTTTTCATAAGTCGAAAGTCGGTTGTTAAAGCCACCTGCAAGAAAATAGATTAAAAATGCCAAAACCCCAAACAGAATTAAAAATATTAAAATTCTTAAAACAATTTTATACCCTGGCATAAAAAACTCCTTAAATTTTTAAAAATCTTTTTACATCAAAAAATGACCATGGTTTTTTATCTGTGTTTGGATAATATTCAAACACCAGATTTTTGTTTGTTATTGGATGAACAAATCTCACCTCGACCAAAGACAATGCAAGGTTGGTATCCTTTGCCAAGGTATCACCCTCATAAAGTTTATCTCCAAAAATACTACTTTTAAGATTAGACATAAAGAAGCGAATTTCATCTTCATGCGCAAGTCCCCCAAAAATTTCTACAAGAGAAATTCTATCAAGCGATTGCAAAAGTTTATATCTGTTAGATATTTCAAAAGCATTTGCATAAAGCATTGGCACAAGTTCAAGTTTTTTATTTTTTTGATTTAACATAACATACTGTTTTTGTTCTTCTTGAAAAACATTGTTTTTATCTTTTGGAGTGCCAACACAAACAGCAAAAAACCTTTGAGCAAATGTTTTATCTTGAATTTGCTTTATAAGCCTTTCTTTTGCTTTGCTAGAAAGCGCAAAAACAACAATTCCGCTTGCTAATGAAGAAAGCGGATTTATTTGCTCAATAAAACTGTTTTTTTGATTTTCTTTCTTTAAATCTTCTTTTATTCTTTCCTTTAAATCAGAAAGTGAGGTGTTGTGGTCTTTGCCAACAACAAGAATGTGATTATCAATATATAAACAATCTTTCATTATTTCACCTTTTCAAGTTTTACGCAGAGTTCTAGCCCATTTATGTCGACAATCTTATCTGCATCACCTTTTTTAATTTCAGTTGCAAGCACAACTGATGCAATTTCGTCCTTTGTTTTTTCTATTACTTTTTCAAGTTCATCACCACAAGAATAAGTTATGATAATTTTATCTTCAACTTCAAAACCACTTTCTTTTCTCATGTTTTGAATTTTACTTATGATTTCTCGCATATGCCCTTCACAAATAAGTTCATCTGTTAAATTTGTGTCTAGCACAATGGTTAAACCATATTTTGAGTCAGCACTGTATGTTGGCTTACTGTGAGAATAGATTAAAATATCATCTTTTTCAAGAGTTATCCCCTCTGTTACTTCAATCTTTTCGCCATTTTGAATCTTTTGAACAACCTCGCCAGCATTGCAGTTTTGCAAAAATGACCTTATTTCTCCAAGTCTTGCTCCAAACTTTGGACCAAGTGTTTTTAGTTGCGGTTTGAGTTCATATGTCAAAAACTCTTCTGGATTTTGAATGAATTCAATCTTTTTAACATTAATATCATCTTTTATGATGTTTAACTCTTCTTCTTTTAGGTTGATTTCATTTGGACTGTGAATCAGCATTCTAGATAATGGTTGTCTTGTTTTTAGGTTTGTTGATGCTCTAACCGTTCTGGCAAGGTCAACAATTCTTGTTACATCTTGCATTCTGCTTTCAAGACTTAAATCAATAAATCTATCATCACATTCTGGATAATCACAAAGATGAACGCTTTTTTGGTTATCGGTTAAGTTGAGAAAAATTTCCTCACTTAAAAATGGCATAACTGGTGCAATAAGTTTTGTTACCGTTATAAGCACATGATAAAGTGTTTCAAAACATGCTGTTTTGTCGTCACAGATGCCGTCCACCCAAAAACGCTCACGAGAACGACGAATATACCAGTTAGAAAGTTCATCAACAAAGTTTTCAATCTGTCTGGTTGCTTGTGTCCAGTTGTAATCATCCATTTTTTCTTGAACACTTTTTATAAGGCTGTTAAGTCTGCTTAATATCCATTTGTCCATTAAATTTAATTTCAAGTTTTCAAGTTTATTCTGCCCACCTTTGAAGTTATCTATGTTAGCATATAAAACAAAGAAAGAATAAACATTCCAAAGTGTTCCAATCATTTTACGCTGAACTTCCAAAAGTCCATCTTCTGAAAATGGAATGCTTTGCCATGGAACAGAGTTTGAAGCAAAATACCACCTGAAACTATCTGCACCAAAGCGATTTGTGATATCAAGAGGGTCAACAACATTGCCAAGGCTTTTGCTCATTTTGTTTCCATTTTTATCAAGAACAAGCCCTGTCATGACACAGTTTTTATATGGTGTTTCATCAAACAAAACTGTGCTGATTGCTTGCAATGAATGGAACCAACCACGAGTTTGGTCTTGCCCTTCCAAAATGAAATCTGCAACCTTTCGTTTTTCAAAGATGTCTTTATTTTCAAAAGGATAGTGCAGTGATGCAAAAGGCATGGCTCCGCTTTCATACCAAACATCAATTACCTGCGGAACTCGATGCATTACCCCTCCGCACTCACAAGGAATGGTAACTTTGTCAACATATGGTCTGTGAAGTTCAAATTCTTCTTTATAACCACTTAACTTAACAAGTTCTTTTTTGCTTTCAACGGCAATTGTCTTGCCACATTTATCACATACCCAAAGAGGAAGTGGCGTTGACCAATAGCGGTCACGAGATAAATTCCAATCTCTTTCGTTGGCAAGGAAATTACCCATGCGCCCATCTTTTGCGTTTGCTGGATACCAATTGACTTTGTTATTATTTTTAACAAGTTGTTGTCTAAAATCACTCATCTTAATGAACCACCCCTCACGAGCATAATACATCAGTGGAGTGTGGCAACGCCAGCAATGTGGATAGTCATGCTTATATTTTTGCATTTTTACAACTTTGCCAGCATTTTTAAGGTCAATGATAATTTTTTCGTTTGCTTCACGATAAGGCATTTCAGAGTAATCTACAATATCAGTTTTCATCTTGCCCGCTTCATCAACAAGTTGAATAAAAGGCAAGTCATATTCTTTTCCTATATTATAGTCATCTTCACCAAAAGCTGGAGCAATATGAACAATTCCACTTCCATCATCAAGTGTTACAAAATCTCCAGTTGTTACATACCACCCTTTTTTGTCCTCATAATATTTTTGTGGCAAGCGGTAAAGAGGTTCATATTCCTTTCCTTCAAGTTCTGCACCCTTAAATGTTTTAATTGTTTCGAACTCTTCAAAGATTTTTGAAGCAAGCAAAGTTGCAACAATATAGTTTTCACCATTTGCTTTAACCAAAGAATAATCTGCTTCTTTATTCACACAAAGAGCAACATTGCTTGGAAGAGTCCAAGGCGTTGTTGTCCATGCAACAAAAAAGGTGTTTTCCTTGTTTTTAACCTTAAACTTTACAAAAAGTGTTTTGTCTGTTACTTCTTCATAGCCTTGTGCAACTTCGTGTTCAGCAAGTGAAGTTCCACAGCGAGAACAATATGGTGCAACACGATATCCCTTGAACAAAAGTCCACGGTCAAAAAGTTGTTTTAATGACCACCAAACACTTTCTATGTAATCTTCATGAAAGGTATAATATGCGTTATCAAGGTCAACCCAAAAACCAATTTTCTTTGAGGTTTCTTGCCAAACACCCTTATATTCGGTTAGAACTTCTTTGCATTTATCAACAAATTTTTCCATACCAAATTTTTCGAGTTCTTGTTTATTCTTTATTTGAAGTTCGCTTTCTGCTCTGAGTTCCACAGGAAGCCCATGAGTGTCCCAACCGGCCTTTCTTTCAACATAATAGCCACGCATTGTTTTATATCTTAAAACAAGGTCTTTAAAAACTCGACTCATGCAATGCCCAATGTGTGGCATTCCGTTAAGACCTGGGGGACCTTCAAAGAAAACGAAAGGCTTCTGCCCTTCTCGCTGTTTAACGCTTTTTTTAAATGTATTATCTTTTTCCCAAAAATCTAAAATTTTCTTATCTATCTCGGGCAAATTTATTTTTGCATCAACTTTGTTATACATTTTATTCTCCTATTCGTAGTCTTCCAAAATTTTGTTTAAATCCATAACATCGGCAACTGTTATCATCCCACAAATTGGTTCAGCAAAATTTCCACTTTTTGTAATCAAAATTGAAGAAAGTTTTCTGTTGTTGTAAAAAAGGTCAAGTGCCTGCTGAATGCTGAGTTTTTCACTTCTAACAGAGAAGTTGATGTTGAAGTCAGCCTCGTGCAGTGTCTCAGAAATTGGTGTGCTTGCTAAAATTTTATCAATGTTACCACCATCTTTCATTCTATCACCCATCCACTCAACAATTCTAACAGCAGTTGCAACGCCAAGAATTTTGTTGTCTGAATACACTGGCAAACCCTTAAAACCAGAAGATGCAAAGGTGATTATTACATCTTTGATTGGCATATCTCCCCTTATTGTTAACACATTCTTTTTTGCAACAGTATTTATCACAAGAGGTGGACAAGTTACCATGTTTGCTATTTTTTCAATTTCCTCAACAACCTCATCATGAGGTTCGGCAATAATATATTCTTCGTTACTGTTGTGAATTATTGCATTTCGAAGCCTAGCGTAGTCAATAAGTTTATCCTCGTATTTTCTTACAACGCTGTTAAGTGGCACAGCACGCCTTATCATGTCTGAAAATGTTATGTTTCTTTTAAAATTATAAATTGCACGCAAAGATTGGTCAATCTCGTTATATGCAAGTATGAAACGCTGAGCGTTTGTTTTGCTTTGGTCTACTATCATTTTTATCCCCTTTTTGACTTTTTTAGTGAAAAAGTCATAATATAACATTTAGTTTATCATATTAGCATAAAAAAAACAATTTATTTTTGCTAATTTTAAAAAATTAACTTGCTTTTTTTATTGTTTTAATTTATAATTATATTGCTGTGCTAAACGGGGAGCTAGCGGTGCCCTGTAACTCGCAATCCGCTATAGCGAGGTTGACCAGTCATCTAGGGAAACTTTTAGTCTATGCAAGTGCATTTGTTAGATGTTGAACGCAAGGTCTTGTGCAATTGCATGCTTTGAACCATGTCAGAGTCGGAAGACAGCAGCATTAAGGAGATTTTGTGATGTGCCATAAGGTTGCCTTTCGGGAGTTT
>CASEYA010000037.1 GCA_949291975.1 uncultured Christensenella sp. | reverse complement strand
ATTTTTCCTTTGATTTAAGCAAAAAGGAATTTATAAAGTGCGATACTCTTTTGCTTTCTGTTGGACTTTTGCCAGAAACCGACCTTTTAAATGATTTCAATCTAGAACGCACACCTGTTACCAACAGTTATGCTGTGAATGAATATTATCAAACAAGTGTGCCAGAAATTTTTATTTGCGGAAATGTTATGCATGTAAATGACCTTGTGGACAATGTTACCAACGAGGGAATTCATGCGGGCAAATGTGCAAGTCAGTTTGCAAATGGAGAACTTTTTTGCAAAAACAAAATTGAAATTGCCCATGATAGCCACATCAAATATACCGTGCCAAAATATGTTTATAGAGGCAGTGGCGAACTGAAGATTTCCTTCCGTGTGGACAAGGAATATCGCAGAGTAATGGTAAAAGCCAAAAGTGGTGGCGAAGTTATTTCTCAAACACCACATCCTGTTGTGCGTGCTGGAGAAATGGAACAAATCAAACTTGATAAAAGCAAAATCAAAGATGATTTTGAAATTCTGTTGGAGGTGTTATAATGGAACTAACTTGCATTCGTTGTCCAATTGGATGTTCGCTTACTGTAACAAAAAATGCCGACGGAACAGTTACCGTAACGGGTAACAACTGCCCAAGGGGTGCGGAATATGGCAAGCAAGAGATGTTAGAGCCAAAGCGCACCATTACCTCGGTTAAAAAAATTAAAAATGGCACCCTTAGTGTAAAGACGAACAAGGCAGTGCCAAAAGAAAAATATTTTGATGTGTTAAAGGCAATTAAGGATGTTCCAGAAAAAAGAAGTTACACTGTTGGCGCTGTTCTTATCAAAAAGGTTTGCGGAACAAATGCCGATGTGGTGATTACAAACATAAACATTGAAAAATTCTAGAAAAGTCTCTCGTTTGAGAGATTTTTTGTTTAGAATGTTTGTATTCAAAACATAAATTTTGTGAAAATAAAATATAAGCAATTAAATCTTAAATTTTGTTATTATAAAAGAATAATATTTTGCACCATCACATTTTGCGGTGCAATCAGTTTTGTTGTTTGTGTTAATTTTTAATAAAAACATATTTATGATTTTAAAAAACTTAATTTATATTTTTATATCCTCACAAAGCATAATCATTCTGGTAAATGTTCGCCTAACAATTGCAGAATATGGCAAAAGGGTGGTGTTCATGGCATCTTCGCTTGCAAGATATTCAACAAGGCTTAATGCACTTATAACAACAAGATGCATGGGTTTGATTTTGGTGCTTTGTAAAGATTGAAATTCATTTTCCAGATAACTTAGTTCAAGAAAAAGGCTTTTTGCCTTTAAGTTGGCATCAGATTTTAAAATTTTTCCACTGTCTAAAGTGGTGCTTAAATTATAAAGATTATCAATTGTTTCCAAAAGAAAGTTAAAACTTTTGTTTGCCAAACTTTGTTCCTCTTTTGTTAAACTTTTTGATATGTTAAGATTTGCAGTGACTTCTTTTATGCTTAAACGATATTCGTTTTGGTCAAGGGATGAGATAACTTTTTCTGCATCCTTATCTGTTTTATAGGCGGACATGATGACATAAAAAATTTCATCTTCTTTTATCACAACACCAGCACCACCACGAATATAAATATCTTGTGCAAAACTTTGGGCATCGGCTTCGCTGGTTCCTGCCATGCTTAAAACAAAATGAAAGGTTTTTTCGTTGCTCTTTGTGGTGCTTAAAAAGTCAAAATAGTTAACAGATAAAAGTGGCGAAAACAAAAAGGAAAACATCACAACCAAAAAAGCAAAAATAAAAATGGTTAAAAAACCAAAAAACTTTTTGCCCTTTTTTGATATGGGTTTTGTTTCTTTATATTTCATTTTGCTCATAAATTATGTTATGCAAAAATCTTCATTAAATTGCAAAAAAATTGACGCAATAAAGTTGATTTTTGAAATTGTTGTGATAAAATATATTTGTAATTATTTTAGTGAGGTGAAAAAATGAAAATCGAACCACTTTTTGATAGAATTGTAGTTAAACAAGAAAACGCAGAACAGGTTTCACAAAGTGGACTTATTCTTGCTGGCAATCAGGAAAAACCACAAATTGCAAGCGTGCTTGCTGTTGGTCCTGGTGGAGTTATTGACGGCAAAGAAATTGTTATGCAAATCAAGGTGGGAGACAGAGTTCTCTATCCAAAATATGCAGGCAGTGAGTTCAAGATTGACGGCGAAGAATTTGTTGTGCTTCGTCAAAGCGACATCTTGGCAAAAATTGTGGAGTAATTTTTTATATAAT
>CASEYA010000036.1 GCA_949291975.1 uncultured Christensenella sp. | reverse complement strand
GCGCTGTATAACAAAAAAAGTTGTTTTTTGTTGCATGGCTTAGGCGTGATATGAACAATTAAAACAATCAGACATTGGGCGCTGTATAATAAAATTGTTGCTTCTGTATAATCTCAGCGGGATGAATAAGCTTTTCTTTTGTATAAACTTTGTGCGCTGTATAACAAAAAAAGTTGTTTTTTGTTGCATGGCTTAGGCGTGATATGAACAATTAAAACAATCAGACTTTGGGCGCTGTATAACAAAATAAAAAAAATTGTTGCGTCTGCATGAATTCAGCGGGATGAATAAGCTTTTCTTTTGTATAAACTTTGTGCGCTGTATAACAAAATTAACTATCCTCTTAAAGAAATAATTTTTATATTTTCAGCAAAAATAAATTGTGCCTAATTTTGCTCTCAGCATACCCAACACAAAACCTTTCACTATTGACATATTCACAAAAAAAATATATAATTTCGTTGAGGAGAACAAATGGCAGAAAACACAGAAATAACTGAAAATAACGATTATATTAACTGGGGATTTGGCAAGCGTGTTCCTAAAACAGAAGAGAACGAGTTTGGTTGGGAGAATGTTGAACTTGGCGACATTCCAACCGATAAACCCATTGTCCTTTGCTTTGGTGGAAATGGAACAATAAGCAACCGCTTTGCAAACTTTATGGCAAAGTTATCAAACAGACTGCTTGGTGTAACAGCAGAAAACAACTTTGTTGACACTTTTTCCTTTCGCTATGGTGCAAACCAACAAACAATTTTTGGCAAAATGGATGAACAAGACATAGAAGAGCTAGCAAAAGCAATTTTTGTGCCACGAGTAACAGATGAAAATGGCAAGCGTTTGCCTCTTGAAAAAACTTGCATGAATTTGAGAGATGTAAACATTTTGATTCACTGCTATGGTCAAGATGTGGTAAATAGGACAATCACACATCTTGCAAACACCATGCAACATGAACTTGGCTATCAGGAAAAGGAAATCAGAACCGCACTCAAACAAATTTTTGTGGTTGGTTATTCGCCTCTTACAAACTCAAACAACCTTTACAGCAGTTTTTTTGTTAAATCACTTAATGATGAGATGTTAAAATTTACCAATAAAAAAGACCCATTTACAAGTGATGAAGAATATATTGGTGTTGGAGAGTTTGTTGCAAACAACAACACCCTTGACCTTTTTACAGACAGCATACTTGGTGTCAAAGGCAGGCTGGCAACCCCTGCTCTTTTTGAGCATAGAAATCTAAATTATCTTTTGCGAACGCTTGATTGGTTTAACGAAAACCCTCGTGCTGAAACAATTTCTCGAATTATGGCACTTGCACTTGCTCTTGGAGTTACAACCTCTAAAACACAGCATATACAAAATAAATTTATTCCCCTGCCTGATGTTCAAGACATCAAAACGCTGTTAGAGCCCGAAGTTGAAAAAGCAAAAAAGACCGCTTTTGAGCAAGAAGATGAAAAACTTTGGCATAGATATAAAGAACAAGGCGTTCCGTTTGCAGATGTTTTGAAATATGCTGGCATAAGTGAAAAAGACCTTTTAAATGGCAAAATGCATGAATTTGATAAAATTGCTAAAAAAATACTTGAATCTAAATATTGTGGAATTGACTACTCAAAAAATCCTTGTTTTCAAAATTTAGGAATTTTTAACAGTTCGTTTATTTTTAAATCGAAAGCAGGCATGGCAGACAGCATTATTGATGTGGCAGACGACAAAATGATTGACATTGGAACAGCGGAATATAATTTTTTAATTGCAAGAAATATTGCAAGATGCATTTTGTTACCTGACGGAACATATGAGGAATTCAGGCGAGAAAACAGCCATGTTGATAACAAAACTTGGCTTGAAAATGGTGTGCTTTCTGCTAAACTGCGTTTTATTCTAACAGATAATTCAGTTGTTTTATATCTAGACAGTGAAAACAAAAAAATGAAGGTTGAAGTTGGCAAAAGTTTTGAAGACCGAGAATACCAAAGCGCAGAAGATTTTATCTGGTCTCTTAAGCCAAGCATAACCGAGCCCTTTACCCTCACAAAAGAACAAACCCGTGCTATTCTTAACATAGCGCACGCTCAAAACATTGCTTTTGAAGATATTACTCTGGACGAAAACCTATCTTTTAACCAGACAATCATAGAAAAAGAAATGGCAACAGACAAAAACGAGCAGACGCCTTTAAAGGCAAATTCAGAAAACAAAGCGCAACAGCAAGCCGATGTTATAAATCACTTTTCAAAGCAGAAAACAGAGAAAAAAGAAATAAAATTAAAAAGCTCAACTGAAAATGAAGTGTCAATTAAAACTTAAAGTTTTACACATTATACAGCGCTCAAAGTTAAATTTTAGAAATTAACTTATTGACCACCTATGTAATGTTATAAAGCATAATTTATCAATTAAAACTTGAAAAAGTTAAAGTTTTACATATTATACAGTGCCTAAACTCG
>CASEYA010000035.1 GCA_949291975.1 uncultured Christensenella sp. | reverse complement strand
GGTTAACTCGTGATAATCTTTAACTGCATCATCAACAATTTTTACCAGTTGAATTCTTTTTTCGGTTTCATTTTCTTTTAAATCTTCGGCGTTGAATTTTACACTAAAAATGTGTTCTTGGTCAAAAACAATTTTTCCACTTTCTACCCTGCGCTGAATTTCATCTATTAAGAAAAATTGGTCTTTACTGCTAAATTGTTCCAAATTGCCAACATGAATTGAAACTAATTCCATTTTACTTAACTTATTTTTAATTACTGAATGTTTTATTCTGCTTGTATCCATGATTTTTTCTCCTTGTAAATAATATTGTATCTCAAAAAGCATGATATTTCAAGACCCATTTTTGAAAAATATTAAAATTTTTTTTATTTTTCGCTAAAAATTTCTTTTATAATATAACTTTTATTTTCATATAAATAGTTGAAAGGAGTGAAAAATGAAATATTCAAGTTTTATTGGTAAAAAAGTTGTGCTTATATATGAAGGAAAAGTGGACAGTTATGTTTTGGATGTTGTGATAAAAAACAAATCTATGTCTCAACTTTTGCTTGCAGACATTGAGGAAGAAACAAAAAAAGTTGTGAACAAAAAAGATATATATAAAATTGGCGAAGATGCAATTTTGATTCGCAACGCAAACAAAATAACACAAAGTGAGCCTTATATCAAAGAAACATTTATCGGCAAAAGTGTTTTTGATATTGAAGGCAATTTTTTGCAAACGGTGAAAGATATTGAATTTGATGAAAAGTTTAAAATAATCTATCTTGCAACAGAAAACGCACAATTTACGCTGGAAAACATCATTTCAAATGAAAGTGCAATTATCATTGATAAAAATTCCAAGCACAAAAAACATCACTTCAAGCCAAAAGTTCCACAAATTCCGCTTTCGCCAACTTCGCAAGTTGTGAACATTTTAGAAACAAAAATTCCGCCACGCATAAGTTCAAAAAACAACCTGATTGGCAGAAAACTTTTAAAAGACCTTGTTGGATATAACGACACACTTATTGCAAGAAAAAACTCAATCATAACGCCACATATTCTTGCACTGGCAAAACAGCACAATGTGTTAAGCGACCTTTCTCGCTTTACCTATTAAAGCAGACATCTGCTTTTTTTGTTTTTGATGCTTTTACTTCTTCTAAAATTAAACCACAGTTTAAAAGCCAAAAATACCTTGGCAAAACCAAAGGTTTAGACTCATTAAATAGTGTTAGTGCCAATAATATTAAAAATTAAAATAATAAAGTATAAAAATAACGCATTTAAATAAAAAAGCAACATCATTTTTTGATATTGCCCTTTAACTTTAATATTAATTATCATCAATTTCTAGCAACAAATATTTGAATTTAGGATAGTTTTTCTCGCCATAATTAGCACACATAGCAACATTATAATCTTTCCAATCGCATTTGTATGTGCCTGTTAGCAATATGGGCAACTTATTATTGTTTATTTTGCCACAATATTTATAACAATCTTCTTTAGATTTAATAGGAATAATTTTTTCTTTTTGAGAAGTTTTTGGTCTATAAATTTTTTTATCTTTTTCATCAACTGCTATATAACTATAAATAAAGCCATGTTTTTCGCCAACCAGTTTGTAATCTCTGTTTAGATTGTTGTTCTCTTTATATGGAACATAATAATTTTTATCATTAGTGAATATAAGTGCAAAACTTTTAATAACTTTATTTTTGGGGTTAAATTGAAAAAATAATCTATCTTTTCTGTTTGTTTTTGTTATTCTTTCTAGTCTTTCAATATCTGATAAAAAGTCATGTGAACCAATGTTGTGCGCACCTTGTGAAAATGCGAAAATCTTTTTCCCGTTTACATTATATATTATTTTCTTTTGCAAAAGTTTATATTTAAGTTCAATAGCCACATAATTATTATCGCCAAGGTCTATAACTATGTCTGTATACAATTTTTTATCTTTATAGTTTTCGCACAGCTCATCTTGGCCGATAGATAAAACTTCGCATTCAACAAAATAACCTTTTTCTTTTAATGCAAAAGCCAGTTCAAATTGTAACTGCTTTTCATTGGTAAAAATTTTGCCTTGTTTTTCAAAGTTTGAAATAATATTATTTAAAACATTAACTGAAAATTGTTTAGTCATAAGAAATGCTCCTTAATCAAAATGTTACAAAAATGGTAAAATAAAAGTGTTATTATATAAAAAATACAACTGATTATAACTTATAACACCTTTAACACAACTAAATCGTTTATATTTTTTATATAAAATTTTGTTCTAAATTATATCAATATCTTTAATTTTATCTTTCCAATATAGGTCTAAAAACAAATCTTCACTTTTAATTGCCAGTTTATATAGATGTTTTAAAACAAGTCTAAACAAAATGTTGGTGCGTGCTGTGTTCCCCAAGCAAGCATTTACCATTTCCATTCTTTTATCAGTTGGTAAATCTTTGAAAGCGCTAAATATCTTTGACCTTTCCACATCTTCAACAAAGTTTGTGTCATTGATTAAAAGATTGATATACTTTCTTAAATCTTTTTTGATAAACTCTGAATAAATTTCAATTATTTCATTTTCATAATCTGTCATTTTTTCTCCTACCATTTTTTAAATTTTGCTGCTTAGTTATAAGAGCAAGGAAAAATCTATTTTAACTTTGCAGCTTGTGATTTGCTATAATCATTTTTTTATTATTGCAAAACACAATTGTTGCTCAAAAATGCCCGTTGCTAATTTTACATAAAAAGATTATAACATACAAAGCCTTTAAAAATCAATCAAACCACCACTTAAATGCTGATATAAAATTTCTTAAAATTTTTATAAAAACAATAAAAGGGTTTTTATTTTGTTTAAATCATATACAAATTTAAAACACAACAATCAAAAACTTGCAAATAAAAATGCTAATAGATATAATGATTAAAAAGGAGAACTAAAAAATGGATATACCAGAAAAGCAAAACACTGAGTCAAGCAAAAAACAATTTACCCAAAAGCAACAAGACGAGATTTGGATAACCTTTGGGGACAACGGAAAAATAAGGTCAGCACCACTGAATGTTTTTCAAAAAATTGCAAAAGAGCGAGGCTGGAAACCCGAAAAGCAAGATAAATTTTGAAAATTATATTTTATTTATGAAAAAATTGTTGATTTTGAATGATTTTTTCGTTATTTATGTTATAATGAACAAAACAAATTGGGAGGGAAAAATGAAGGTTGTTTTATTTAACGGCAGTATGCGAGCAAATGGCAACACAAATTTTGCCTTGGAAGAAATTGCAAAAGTTTTAAATGAAGAAAACATTGAAACAGAAATTTTGCAAATCGGCAACAAGCCTATTCGTGATTGCATTGCTTGCGGTGGATGTGCAGAAAGTGGAAAATGTGTGTTTAATGATGATGTTGCAAACCAGTGGATTGAAAAAATGAAAACGGCAGACGGTTTTGTGATTGGCTCACCTGTTTATTTTGCACATGCAAGTGGAAGACTTTTAAGCATTTTGGACCGTGTGTTTTATGCTGGCAAAAAGCATTTTGCTGGCAAAGTGGGAGCAAGCATTGTGGTGGCAAGGCGTGCGGGTGGCACCTTTTCGCAAGATTGCATTAACAAACATCTTTTGTTCTCTAATGTTATCATAGCAAGTTCAACCTATTGGAACATTGCATACGGCAGAACTCCTGGCGAAGTTCTAAAAGATGAAGAAGGTATGCAGACCATGAGAAATCTTGCAAGAAACATGGCATATGTTCTAAAATGTTTGCAAGCAGGAAAACAAAGTGGAATTATGCCACCACAACTTGAAAGGAGGAATTAAAAATGGCAGAACAAACAAAGAAAAAACTTTCTAAATTAGCCAAATGGCTGATTGCACTTGGTGTGATTGCTGTTGTGCTTGCTTGTTTTATGCTGATTTGGTTTTTTGGGCATAGTCACCCAGAGTTTGACAAAGCAAAACAAAGTGAATTCACAATTCCGGGGCTAAGTGACGGAGCTGTTCCACAAGGGCTTTGCTATGTTGAACAAAAAAACATCTTTCTTATGAGCGGATATATGAACAATGGTTCTAAAAGCAGAATTTATGTTGTAGATGGCGAAAGCAAAGAAACGGTTAAATATTTCACAATCAGTGGAGTAGATGAAAAATTTGAAAAAGGACATTTTTGTGGAGTAGCAAGCAGTGGAAATTTTGTTTGGCTTGCAACAGATAATTATTGCTTCTCATTCAGTCTTGATGAAATTATGAATGTGCAAAATGGCTTTGCCATTGAGCCAACCAGTTTTTTTGACACAAGCACAAGAGCTGATTTTTGCTTCTCGGACAACACCTATCTTTATGTTGGCGAGTTTTTCAGAAATAACGACACCGTAACAGATGAAAGCCACCACTATCAAATCAGCGAAAATGAAATCAACAAAGCAATTGCTTTTCGCTATGAAATTGACCAAAACACAGAAAACGGGCTTGCAAGCACCACCCCTGTTGATGCGCTTTCTGTTCCCAACCTTGTTCAAGGGCTGGCAATAACTGATTCAGGTAAAATTGTTCTTTCAACATCATATGGACTTGCCGATTCAAACATATATGTTTATGACAATGTCTATGCTTTAGGCACCACAGAAACTTTTGCGCTAAATGAAATCGAAAGCATACCTCTTTATGTGCTGTCTAGTGCTAATCTTGAAAAAACTTTGGTTGCACCTTGCATGAGCGAAGGCATTGACTATGTTAACGGCAGAGTTTTTATCTTGTTTGAATCTGCGTGTGATAAGTATAAACTTTTCACAAGAAACCGAGTTACCGAAGTGTTCAGCGTTGCCATGGAATAAGACATAATCAAAATCTCACAAAAAATAAAACACCAAAAGGTAATATTTGAAACCAGAAAAATAAAAGAAAAGGAGTTATACTTTTAATTAGTAAAACTCCTTTTTTAATTAGTTTAAAAAATCACAGACAAAAATAGTGGCTTTTTTTGATAATAAATAAAGTTTAATTTTGCTAAATAATTTTATAATCTTTTAACAATACTTCAGCAAAAATATTTATTGATAATTTATGTTTTTTAAGATTTTTATAATTTTGAACACAAAAAACTTTATTTTTTTCATTTTTTATATAAAATTTTTTGCATTTATGCTAAAAAACAATTCTTGCGTCAACACAAACAAAATTACCCTTTTCGTCAATCATGAATGGATTTATATCAAGTTCTTTGATGTTTGGGAAAGTCTCAACAAGTTTGCTAAGTCTTAGAAAACTTTCAATTACCTGTTGTTCATTTACCGCAGGTTTACCACGCACTGATTTCAAAAGATTTTTGGCCTTTGTTGCGTTTATCAGTTCTTGTGCATCAAAAAGAGAAAGTGGACAAGGTCTGAAAGCAACCTCTTTTAAACTTTCTACAAATATGCCACCAATTCCAAACATCAACTGATGACCATAGTTTGCATCACTGTTTATTCCTGCAATAAACTCACGGCCACCACCACTTACTTGCTCCATGATAAGAATGCCGTCAAGAGTATCAAGAAGATTGTTTTCTTTAAGTTTATTTTCAAGTGCAAGATATTTTTCTTCAAGTTCCTTTTCATTTTTAATTCCAACAATAACTCCGCCTATATCTGTCTTGTGACTGACTTTTTTGCTGGACATCTTTAAAACAACAGGATATCCAATCTTTTGTGCCTGTTTAATTGCATCTTTAAGGTTTAAAACACTTGCAAACTTTGGTGTGTTTATTCCACAGTTTTTCATCACATCCAAACTTTCCTTGGTTGTGATAAGTGTTCTTGCCTCTTTTTTTGCCTTTGCAAAAATTTTCTCAATTTTTTCAGCATTTATTTCAAACTCTGGTGTTTTTTCGGTAACACCTTTCAAAAAGCGCTTTCTGTTAAGCAAAACATTAAAACCTTTAACAGCATCATCAACATAGTTAAAAATTGGAATAGAACAGTTTGGCATTTGCGTTTTAACTGTTTGGAAGAACTCAGGAGTTGTCATGAACACACTGATGATTGGCTTGTTTGGATATTTCTTTTTAAGTTTTTCTAGTTCTTGAATAAGTTCAATATCATGCTTTTTGGTAATGTAAAGATAGATGACCAAAAGCATATCAATTTCATTGCTTTTAAGCATTTCTTCCGCAACAGAAGCATAGTGCTCTAAACTTGCACTCGCAACAAGGTCAACAGGGTTTTTTACACTGGCTTGTGGCAGTGTAAGTTTTTTAAGCTTATCTTTTAGTTCATCGCTGAACGCTGGAACATCCATTCCAAAACTTGAAGCGCTATCTGTTGCCAAAATTCCTGGACCACCTGCGTTGGTTAAAATTCCAAGACGCTTATTCTTTGGCAAAACGCACTTATCAAGAACTTGCGCAGAATTGAACACATCTCGAAGTTCAATTTCTCTTATCACACCACAAGAAGAAAGCAAGCCATCTGCAAGATTATCACTTCCCGCAAGCGAACCAGTGTGTGAAGCGGTTGCTCTGGCACCCGCCTCACTTCGTCCGCCTTTTAATGCAATAATTGGTTTTTTAAGTGAAGTTTTTGTTGCAACTTTTCTAAATTTTTGTGGCTCATTTATGCTTTCCATATATAAAACAATTTGAGAAACATTTTTATCATCCGCCCAATCTTTTAACACATCATTAACAGAAACATCCATTTGATTGCCAAGTGAAACTGTTTGATTGAACCCAACCTCAAGGGTGTGAGATATGTTAAAAATTCCTGTAATAAGAGCGCCCGACTGCGAAGCAAAACCAATTTTGCCTTTTTGTGGTGGCAACGGAGCAAAACAAGCATTCAAATTTACCTTTTCATCTAAATTAAGAACGCCAAGGCAGTTTGGACCAACAACATTCATCTTGTATTTTTCGATTTTGTCCTTTATCTGTTTTTCTAAAACAGCACCTTCTCCACCAATTTCTTTAAAACCACTTGACACAATCACCACGTCATGAACCTGCGCCTGATGACATTGGTCAATAACACCCAACACTGCACTTGCTGGCACAGCAATAAGCGCAAGGTCAATTTTACCAACAATATCAACAACACTTTTATAGCATTTAAGCCCACCAAGTGTTTCATATTTTTGGTTAACAGGATACAACTGCCCCTTGAAATTTTTTAAGTTTTTTAAAAGTTCACTGCCAACTGAACCCTCTTTTTCGCTTGCCCCAATAAGAGCAATGCTTTGTGGATATAAAATTTTTTCTAATCTTGACATAATACACCTCAAGGTCTATTATAAACAAAAACAAAAAATATGTCTAACAAAATTGACAACAAATTTAAAAGTTTGTAAAATATCTTTGAGGTGAAAAATATGAAAGAAAGATATCGTGCAATTATAATTAAAGATGGAACCATTCTTCTGATGAAAAGACAAAAAAATGGCAAGACTTTTTATGTATTCCCTGGTGGAATGAGAGAAGAAAACGAAACAGAAAAACAGTGTTGCAAAAGAGAACTTGAAGAAGAGTTTGGCATTGTGGTAGAGCCAAAACAAATGATTTATGAAATTTCACAAAATGGCGAAAAGCAAGGCTTTTTTGTTTGCGAGTGGATAAGCGGAGACATCCACAAAACAGACGCCGAAGAATATTCAACAAATGATACCACCCTTTATGGCACATACGAGCCTGTTAAACTTTTACTTGAACAAGCATTTGATTTTGAAAAAACAGCAAAAAACAAGGAAATGAACACAAAAAATCAACAATTTTTTAAAAAATCAAAGCAAAATTTTGCAAGTGTAACAATTTTGCCAAATGAAGTCTTTTTACAACTTCAAAAAGATTTGATTGAATTTGGAACAAACCTAGAAAGACCACTTGTTAAATTTAAGTGTGCTGATTATTAAATAATAGAACATGATTTAAAAAGTGAAAACAACAAATAAAATTATTAAAACAAATAAAGTTTAAGATAAAACTGTGTAAAAAGCCCTTTAAAACATTGATAAAATGCTGTGGTTTTTACTTATGTTTAAGGAAATCAAAATGGAAATCAAAAAATACACAAACGAAAATGTTGGCTTTGGCAATATGTATATCATCATTTCAAATGACGAGTTTTTGGTAATTGACCCTTGTGTTAAAGCGAAGGTTGCTATGCCTGATATAAAAAATAAAAAGTGCATGGGGATTTTTTTAACTCACGCACACTTTGACCATTTTTGTGCAATTGAAAGCTGGCTTGGTTTTGGCAAGATTTTTTTACACCAAAATGCATATTTAAAACTTCAAGACGCAACAGAAAATGCAAGCGCCTTGTTTGACCTGCACACAAGCATTGATTTAACAGAAAATCAGGTTGTCTTTGTTGAAGAAAACATGACTGTTAAGGTTGGAAATGAAAAAGGAAAAGTTATGGAATTTTTTGGACATACCGATTGTAGCATTGCCCTTCTTTTTGATAACGACTTTTTTTGTGGAGACTTTATATTTGAAAATGGAAACATTGGCAGATATGATTTACCAACGGGAAGTGCTTTTCTTATGCGCAATTCACTTAGAAAACTTAAAAGTCTGGATGAAAACATAACCGTTCATGCTGGGCATGGCAAAGATTTTTTGCTGAAAGATTTTAACAAAATTTTATTTTATTAAAAATAACTAATACCATTCAAAAATAAACTTAAAATTCATAAATTGAAAAATTGACCAAACAATTCAAATTACATTTATAAATTTAATAATTTTTAAAATAAAACCAAGCAAAACAACAACCTTTTTAAAAACATAAATTTTTTAAAAATTAAATATAAGGTTAAAAAAACGGTGGGAGAAATTCACCACTATTTTGTCTTTATAGTTTTTGTATTAATAAAAGTGCTTGACTAACATTAATTTTATTATTTGATTTTTATTCATAACTATGATATCATATCAAGATAAAAAATTGCTAAATCTTTTAATTAAAGATAGCGAACAAATAAGAAAACTGGGCAAAACAATTTTGAAAGAAGCAGTAGAATATATAAAAAAATTAATTCAATAGAAATTACATTGAATTATAAAATAGCAATTATAAATCAAAAAACCAACATTTCTTGGTTTTTGATTTTGCTAATTTTAAAAAACTTAATTAACCGTTATCATTTAAAATTTTGATTCTAAGCTGACCGCAAGCGCCGTCAATGTTTTCGCCAATGGTTCTTCTAACAGTTGCAGAACTGCCCATATCTTTAAGCCACGCAACAAACTGATATGCCTGTTTTCTGCTTGCTGGCAAAAGTGTTCGCTCTTTTACCGCATTAAGTGGTATTACATTAATATGACTTGGAAAACCCTTTGTTAACTCGTGCAACTGTTTTGCGCACTCAAAGGAATTGTTCAATTTATCTATGAGAGCATATTCAAAAATCACTCTTCTGCCCGTTTTTTCAAAATAATATTTTGCAACAGAAATAACATCTTCAATTTTATACACCTTGCTTATTGGCATAATTTTTTGCCTAATGTGGTCATTTGGCGCATGAAGTGAAATAGTTAAAATATAAGGAATTTTTTTGTCTGCAAGTTCTTTTATTTTTGGCACAATACCGCAGGTTGAAATGGAAATGTTTCTTGGAGAAAAGTTCACACCCCTTTGGTCACAAACAAGACTTAGAAATTTTGTTACATTATCAAAATTATCAAAAGGTTCTCCACTCCCCATTAAAACAAGGTTTGTTATTGCACGTTTTTTAAGCGTTCCGCCAAGAAGATTATTTATAAGCAAAACTTGATAAAGCATTTCCCCTGCTGTCAAGTTGCGTGCAAGTCCATTAAGTGTTGAAGCGCAAAACTTGCACCCCATTCTGCAACCAACTTGGGTAGAAAGACAAAGGGTGTTTCCATATTTATATCGCATCAAAACACCTTCTATAATATTTCCGTCTTGCAACAAAAAAGCGAACTTTTCGGTTCCATCAACATCTTTTTGTGTGGTGTGAACCAAAAGTGGCTGGTCACAAAAATTATCACTTAGTTTTTCTTTTAATTCTTTGGGTAAGTTAGAAATATCCACAAATTTTTTACACATATACACATTTTCAAAAAGTTGTTGTGCTCGAAATTTTGGCTGGTTATACTCTATCATTAAGTTTTGCATTTCCTCAAAAGAAAGGTCATGTATGTTTTGCATTTAATTCTCCCTTTACATATTTATGGATGTTTGTCTGTTTGCTTCACGCCTTTTATAATTTATATTATATCACAAAAAGGCAAAAAAGCAAAATTTTTTATGTTAAAACATAAATTTAGTTATATTATCATATAATCTTTAGAGGTGAAATATGGAAAACTCAAAGAATCATAAACTCATTTGCGATGCAAGAAAATTTTTGCAACTAACAGGGGTTGAAAAAGTGGAAAGCAGTAATGAAAATCAAGTGGTTTGCGTTGTGCTTGGGGTTCCACTTGTTATCTTGGGCAAAGACATGCACATGAAAAAACTTGATGTAATAGAAGGGCAAATCGAAATTGAAGGACAAATTGACAGCATAAAATATCAAGCAGAAAAGAAATCATTTTTTAAGAGGATTTTCAAATAATGCTTTTTGAAAGTGCCAACCAAGGTATTATTTTTTGCGCTTTTATTTCCTTTGGTTTTTGCTATGCTTTTATTGATGAAATCTTTAAATCTATTAAATCAAAAATTAAAAAGAATTTTTTAAAACATTTTGTTGACTTTTTTCGTGGTTTAATTTTCTTTTTGATATATTTCATAACACTGTGCGTTCTAAATTTTGGCGTTTTTAGATTATTTACACTGATTGGTTTTTCTCTTGGATTTATGATTGAACGCTTTTTTGTTCGCAAGCACATTCTTAATGCAATAAATTTTTGCAAAAGCAAAATAACAACAAAAAGAAAAGTAAAAAAAGAAATTACCAGTTTTGATGAGCAACAATAAAATAAATATTTTAAAAAAACCTCTGCCAAAAAATTTATTGCAGTAGGTTTTTCTTATTTATTGAGTTTTTTATATAAAACAATTTTAATTTAACGTTTTTTTAAATTGAACAATATAAAATTAAAATCACCTTATAACAATTTTATTAAAAAATTATTTTTAAAATTCAAAATCATTTTACAATGATTCCAGCGTTGAAGCTTTTTTTCTGCTAGAACGGTGGAGGTTTTCCTGCTCGGTGTTTTCTTGCTTTGTGTTTTCTTGCTCAAAAGCAATTGTTTTTTCCACCCATTTTTCTCTTTTCTTTTCTGACTCATAGATGCGTTCTTCTGTTTCTGTTGGCTTTATGCCTGCACGCACCTTTGCCTCATAAACATAACACGCAGAGTCTTTTCCCATATCAATTCCATTTAAAGTCCCAAGCATGCTGTAGATAAAAGAAGTGCCAATTTGTCTGTATTCCACCTTGGTTCCACCAGGGATATGTGAGTGAAAAGAAAAATTTTTATAAGGCTTTAACCTGTCTTTTAAGAAATGGTTGATTTCACTGTATTCTTTTGTCTTGCTTTCTCGCAAACATCTTTCAAGATTAAGCATATCACAAAAGGCATTTTTCTGCGCATCAACAAGAAAAGTGTTCAACTCTTCATCACTGAGCCCATGAATTACAACACAAAAATCTGCCATATCTTGAAGAATGGTCTGTCTTTTGTCGTCATCATCCGATGAAGATAAAACCCTTGACGCACTATCTTGAAGTTCTGCATATTTATAAAACAGCAATTTAGCATCATTTTGATATGTGTTATATTTTTTCATAAATTCAGGGTTAAAAGTATTCATTTTATCAGCGGGAATTCCCATTTCTGATGCTAAATAGCGATAGGTTTTGTTTGTGAATCTATATGGAACATTTATTGATTGTTTTCTAGACATTTTTTCATCCTATTATTTTTTTATATTATTTTATAAAATTTAAAGGTTTTTGTCAAGATTTATCTTTATAAAATTCTTTTGTGGTCTTTGGTCACCATTGAAAATTCACCAAACGCAAACTGTGCTAATATTCAATTATTATGCCACCCCAGCAGAAACAAGCAATCTTGACTTTTTTGCAAAAAAATGATACAATTTCCATATATAAAAAGGGAATGTTATGAATAAAATAGAAGAGATAAAACACAATTTAGCAGTTAGAACAATTTTCAAAAAAGACTCGCTTCCAAGTGAAAAATTTGACGAGTTTTTGAGATATTCTTTTAAAAATCTTGACAGCAAGTCACTAAAAGAATTTGAACCGATTGTGCTTGAAAGTATTGCAAAAAATCCAGAAAAAGTTCTTTTGTGGGCGCAAATTTGCAAGGATGCCGACCTTGAAAAATGTGGAAAAATTCTTTTAAAATCTAAAAACAAAAAACTTTGCTATAACTTTGCAAAAGCGGGTTACGCCAAAGACATAAAACCATTTGAAAATGTCATTAAAAAATGTGACGGATTAAGTTCGGACATATTTTATCTTGTTCATTTTGCGCATGACGTTAAGGGCGCTGATGTTGATAATTTGGAAAAAATCGCACTGCAATTGCTTGACGAAAACCCACAAGATTGCTTTGAATATTATGGTCAAATTTTCAACAAAGATGCATATCTTGTGGAATATAATCAACTAAGCAGAAAAGGCAAGAAAAACATTATCAACGCTGTATCAGAAAAAAACAAGCAAGCATTTTGCACAAAACTTTTTTTAATAGCCATAAAAGAAAGTTATTTCCAAGGCGAAGTTTTTGATGACGACAAATTTCAAGAAATTTTACAAACCAACCAAAAAGATTTGGATTTCAACTTTATTTTGCAAAATTTGCTTCGTGATAACTTCTATTATACATCATCACAAATTCAAAAGTTTTTGGTAAACACACATCAAGAAAGAAAAGTTAAATCCGAACTTTTAAATTTTCCAGCAGACAGCGCTTCAAAAATGCCTTATGTTAATGTTTATCAAATGCTTAACAACATAAAGAAAAAACCCGGCTGTAAAATTAAAGATTTTATGAATGCAATTTCAAGTGAAAATGAAGAGGTTATGGACAGATACATCAAGACTTTTAACCCACGAGGAGTATCACACTATAAAATCAGCGCCAAAAATTTTGAACGGGACAAAGGCAAAATAGCTCGCTCGTATTATAGGCAATGTGAAACAGAACTAACAAAAGAACCTTCAGTCAAAAAAGAAGATTTAGCCTGCTATATCTATAACCCTTGGCTACGTGGTGCAGAAGGCGGAGTTTGGCAAGGCCCATTTTTCTATGATTCTAAAAATGACGATAAAATAACAAAGAAAACAAAAAAGAACAAAATTCAAACTTTATGATAAAAAATAAACGGATAAAATTATGAATTTTAAAGAAGAAATTAATTACAGATTGCAAATAAAAAAAATTTTAAACAATAAAAAGTGGTCTAACCAAGAGAAAACATACCGCTTTATCTCTTTTTTTAAAAACAACCCCGAAGCAATATTTGTTTGAAATTTAAAAAGCGACAAAGCAAAATAAAAAAGCAGACCGACAAAAAGAATGCATTTTTGAAATTGAAAAACTTTTCAGCAAAAAAAACAAAGCACCAACTTTAAATAATTGATGTTGCACAATTAAATTTAAAAAGTTTGGTGCATAAAAAAGGAAGGCTACTGCCTTCCTTTTTTTAGTTCCCGCTCCTATTTTTTACTCGAATATTTGGTTAAAGCGTCAACCAAATCGGCAACAGACGAATTTATCTGTTTGATTTCCTCTTTGGTTGCTCCCCTCGCCTTAGCCTCTTTTGCTTGGTCCTTAAGTTTTTCAATGAGAACTGTGAGTTTTCTTATGTTATTTTTTCTGCTGTTTTCAGTTGATGATTTTTCAATCTTATCAATTGCTTTATCAATTTGAACACGAAGTTCGTCTTGTTGTTGTTGCAATTTTTGATTTTGCTCATCAATCTGCTTTTGAAGTTCACTGAATGCATCGTTAACTTGATTTTCGACTGCTGGGCGTTCTTCAACAGGCGCATTTTGCGTGTTTAACTCTTTTTCTGACTTTTTCTTTGCTGTTGCAGTTTTTTCACTCTTTGTTTTTGTGGCACCTTTCTTTGCAGAAGTTGCCTTTGTTGTTTTGGTGCTTTCTGCTTTCTTTTCGTCAGTCTTTTTGGTTGTTTTCTTGGTTGTTGTTTTACTTGAAGTCTTTCCTGCTGTTTTCTTGCCTGCAGTTTTAGATGATGTCTTCTTGGTAGTCTTAGAAGTTGTGCTTTTTTTCTTTGGTGTTTTCTTCTCTTCTTTTGTCTGCTCTTCCTGAGGAGCACCAAGCAAAACGCTTTCTTGCTGTGGCTCGCCAAGCATCATAACAGGTTGAGTTTCTGCTTCAGTTTGTTCGGCTGTTTCATTCAAAATTTGCTGATTAGCATCAGTGATTGACTGATTTTCTGCCACTGCTTGCTCATCTGCATTCTCGGCAAGCTGATTGGTTTGCGGTGTTTCGTTTGTGGTTGTTTCTGCAACTGTTTCAGTTTTTTCTTCTGCTTTTTCCTTTGAGGACTTTTTATCTTTTTTAGATTTACCTTTCTTGATATCTTTCAGGTCATCTTCGTCGGTCATCAAAACAGAATTGTCTTCAACCGCAATTTCTTCTTGTGGTGCAAGGGTTTGACTGCCGTCGTCATCCTTGTTTTCACTTGTCGCTTGCTCTTGAATATTTTCTTCGTTTTTGCTTTCTTGCTCTACTGGTCCAATATAATTTCCGTTCTCGTCATAATATTGTGAATAGTCAATCAGATTTCCGTTTTCATCGTAATATTGTGAGTAGTCAATTAAGTTTCCGTCTTCGTCATAATATTGCGAGTAGTCAATTAAATTTCCGTCTTCGTCGTAGTAATTTTCATCTTGTTGCAAGGTGTTTTCTGTGGTCATCAAGTTTGGCTTACCTGCATCTTCGCTTAATGTTTTCTCTTCTTCTGGAATGGTTTGCTCTGGCTGTGCTGCATATTGATTTGATGTTTCTTCTTGCTCTGGTGCTTCTTCCTGAGTTACCTGTTCAGTAACCTGAGGTCTAAAAGTTTCGCTTGCCTTTGCCTTTTGCATTGAAAGATTGCTAATCTGCAAATCTTTTTCTGCAATAATTGCATCTTTGTTTTCAAGTTCACGAGAAACATTTTGCAATTTTGATTTCAGGTCTACAATTTGGGTTTGATATTCCTTTATCGCATCTGCGTTTTCTTCGCTTACCTTGTCGTTAAGAGTGTCATAAACCTTAACAGCAAAGGTGTTGTATTCTGATTTAAGTGCCTTTTCAACCTCATTTTTGTCTTTATCAATTAAATCTTTACGCTTTTGAATTTCAGCCTTACATTCATTGATTACAACTTGCTCTTTGCTTAAAAGTGATTTCAGGTCTTTTTCAATTAAAGCACGCTTTTCCATTTCATCTTTGATTTGACGGCGGTTATAGTTGATTTCCACACGGTTTGTGGTTTCAGCAATAGCCTTGTCGAGTCTTTCGAGGTTTTCTTTGATAGTTTGAAGTTTTCTGTTTGCCTCTTTTTCAATTTCATCCATGTTTGCTTCAGACTGGCTTTGTTTCTTTTCATATTCTTGAATTTCGTTTTCAATTCCAATCTTTTTCATCAAGAAGTTTTCACTTTCGCTAACAGCACGAGTAATAAGTTGTTCCCCGTCAACGCCAAGGTCTTCAAAGTTATATGGACTGTGAGAAATGGCGTTATATTTGCTTTGTTCAAGAAGTTGTTGTTCTTCAAGGGCTTTCTTTTCAAGATATTCTCTCAAAATTGGAATACCCTCGTCAATTTCTTTCTTGGTAAAGAGAACTTCATAATCAATGCTGTCTGGCATGGTTGCAACAGCACGGTTAACATTTCTAACAAAAGTATTAAACACTGCATAAATTTTGTTGTTAACAATGTTTATGCGAAGTTGAATTGCCATAACAAACAGCACAGCAAGCATAATTACAATTGCTGGCGTTGTGAAAGCATAAATAAATAAATCACTCATGTTAGCAATGGTAACAGTGGCTTGTGCGTTGGCAAGAGCATAACCCATGCCAAGCAAAAATGTTATAACAGCAACAACAATTGCCGAATACATAACTTGCTTTTTAACACTCACAAGAACACTGTTTGCAAGTGGACGCCTTATGCAATATTCTGTTGTTAAATATCTGCTTGGAAGTCCATCACGCTCTAACACATAAAGTTGCCAACGGTCACGAATTTTTGATGGCATCTTTTTAATTAGATTATGGAAAGCCACCAAATTGCTTTCGTTGATTGCAGGGTTCTGCAAAAGATATTTGTTGATTTTGTTTAAACCACGCAATGTTTTTGACTCATAACAAAAAACTGACCTAAAAAAGCCTATGACAAAAAACACTGCCAAAAGTCCAACACCAATGCCAAAAATGATATCATAATCTAATCCTCTGAAAGCGGAAAAGAAAAAGTTATAAATATCATCAATAGCACTTCCTAAAAGATAACTGTTCATAATTTTTTACTCCTATTTTTTTCACTTTTTCACCCGATGTTTTAATAATTATATTTATTGTGAGTTTATTTGTCAAACAATATTGCACAATCTTTATAAAAAGAATATAAAATTTTGCTACTTACTGGTCTTTTTAGTGCATTTTCCACCGCAATTTGATAACATTCCATTTGAATTTTATATTTTTCCTTTAAAATCTCCTCAGAATTTTGCCTTGTGGTCTTATAGTCAAGAAGTATGGTTTCATTCCCTTTGATAATAACAAGGTCAACAATTCCTTGAATTAAAATTTTGTCAGTTATTTTACTGCCACTTACAACCTGATTGTGTGGAACATAAAGATAGAACTTGCCTTCTCGAATAATTTTATCCGCACCCAACGTCCACCTGCTTAGACTGTTAAGACACTTTGTTATCTTGTGATAATCAATCAGTTTCAATACATTTTCAGCCAAATTTTCTTGAAGAAAATTTTTCACTTCTTCATCTGATTTAAGATTAAAAGGAATAATCTGCATTGCATAGTGATATGCGTTACCAATGTCGCTTGCAGTTACTTCGTTTTCCTTGAAGTTAAAGTTTGTCACGCTTTCGCTTTGCATTGCCCTGAAATCTTCAGTTTCCATAACTCTGCTAACACTTGTTTTAAGCGCTGTTTGATTGTTTGCTTCTTTTGTTTTCTGCTCAATTTTTTCAATGTTATCGCATAAAATACTCACTTGACTGCTTATTTTATGCACTTTGGCGCTTGCTTGTGCTGGTAGATGCTCATTTTTTGCAATTGGGCTGTAAACATTGATAAAAAATTCTGAATTTTCTGTTTTTATCTTTAAATTATTTTGTCCAAGGAGAATAGCATTTTGCTCTGCTGGT
>CASEYA010000034.1 GCA_949291975.1 uncultured Christensenella sp. | reverse complement strand
ATATATTTATCACAATTCTTTAAAAAACACATACAGTTCCGCACGAAACATATATTTTTATTTGTTTTTTAATATGAATACCATGTTTTATTTGTTTAATTGGATATATCAAACACAGCAAAAACAATAAAAATATTCATTAGTAATATTATATTGTTATAAACTTTTTAACAAAAATTTGAACAAAATTATTTATAGTGTATTATATTTTGATGTGAATATCTATATATAATTAAACCATCTAAAAACATATCTATTTATAATTTATATTAATTAATATAATATGTTCTAAGAATATAAATATTGAACAGTTATCTATATATAAAAAAATAAATTAAAAAAATATATAAATATTAAAATATTTTAACTTCTTTTATGATTTAAATATAATAATTTTTTTATTGTTCCGCACGAAACTGTTATAATTGTAATAAAATTAACTTTTAAAACATAACACCCAAATGTTTTGTTGTAACAGTTTACTAAACTTGTTTTTTATTGATATAATACATAAAATTTAAAAATTTTATAAAAATTGTTTAATTTTACACTAAAATAACAGTTTTTTATTGATTTTTGTCGATATTTTTTGCAAAAATAAAAATTAACACAATTTTAAATTATTATATTAAAAATTTAATTATGATAAAATTTTGTTTAAAATTAGAACTTTGAATTATTTAAGACTTTGTTTTATTGTAAATATAAACTTGAATAAAAAAGTTGTATGATTTAAATTATTTATGTTCCGTACGGAACTCCTTGTTTTTGTTGTGTGATTTACTGTGTGATTAACTTTTCACAATATAGAACTTAATACTTTTATAAAATATTGCATAATTTTGCCTTATTTTATTTGCTTTTTTTTGATATATGTTTTATAATAACAACAGAAAAGGAGTGTTTGGGTATGGGTAAAATAATTTCTTTTATAAATCAAAAAGGTGGTGTTGGAAAAACCACAACTTGTGTCAACCTTGCTACATTTTTAGCCGCCTATGGAAAAAGAGTATTAATAATTGATTTAGACCCACAGGGAAATGCTACCACTGGTGTTGGTGTGGATAAGAACAAAGAATTAAATACTTTTTACGACATAATTTTGGACGAATGTAACATAAAAGATGCAATAATTTCAACAAAAATCAAAAATCTTGATATTCTCCCAAGTAATGTAGACTTGGCAGGTTCAGAGGTAAGTCTGGTTCAGAGAGAGAACAGAGAAAAGGTGTTAAAAAATGTTGTTACAACAATAAAGGATAATTATGACTATATAGCCATAGATTGTCCTCCATCGCTTGGATTGTTAACAGTTAATGCACTAACTGCAACTGACACTATTATAATTCCAATTCAATGTGAGTTTTATGCGCTTGAGGGGTTAAGTCAACTTATGAACACCGTTAAATTAGTTAAAGAATATCTAAATTCAACCATTGAAATTGAGGGCGTTGTTTTAACAATGAAAGATAACAGAAGTAACTTGGTGTCTCAGGTAGCAAAGGAAATTCGAAATTTCTTTGGCAGAAAGGTTTATGATACAGTTATTCCAAGAAATGTAAGACTGGCAGAAGCTCCAAGCCATGGTGTTCCAATTTTAATTTATGACAACAGAAGCTCGGGTGCTTTGGCATATCAAAGTTTAGCTCTTGAATTTTTAAAGAAAAATAAAGATAGCGGAAAACTGCTATCAATTAGAGAATTATTAAGGGAGGTTTACTGATGTCTAAATATGGGTTAGGAAGAGGTTTGAGTTCTCTTTTTGCAACCTTTGAAAAACAAGAAGAGAAAAAACCTGTTGAAAACAAAAAAGATGATGCAGTAAAAAAAGAAATCAAAACTGAAAATGTTAAAAAAGAAGACGCAAGCAGTGTTGATGTGTTAAAAAAGGCTCAGAGTTTAATTAATAAAACAAATGAACCTCTTAAAGATATAAATGAAACAGTGGAAAGAGATTCTTATTTGCAAGAAAAAGAAGTTTTGCATATGAAGCTTAACAGAATCGAACAAGAACTGGCAAGCAGACAGCAAAACAAACAAGATACTGGTGTGTTGGAAATTGAACTAAATAAAATTGATGTCAATGTTAATCAGCCAAGAAAAACTTTTGACAAAGAAGGCTTACAGGAACTTGCAGACTCTATTAAACAACATGGTGTTATTCAACCTATTATTGTTGTTCAAAAAGGTGACAGATATTTTATTGTTGCAGGTGAAAGAAGATATCGTGCTTCGAAAATAGCAGGCTTAAAGAAAATTCCTGCAATTATTAAAAACTATTCAACGAAAGACATTAAAGAAATTGCGCTTATTGAAAACTTACAAAGAGAAGATTTAAATCCAGTTGAAACTGCTTTTGCGCTAAAACAATTAATTGAAGAATATCAGTTTACTCAAGATGAACTTGCTGAAAAAATTGGTAAAACAAGAACGGTTGTTACAAACTTTTTAAGAATTTTAAAATTGGAACCAGAAGTTTTAACTATGGTGGAAAAAGGCAAACTTTCTTTTGCTCATGCAAAAGCTTTGGTTAGTATTACAAACAGAGAAGAACAAATTAAACTTGCCAAAAAAGCCAGTGATGATAAAATTAGTTCTCGTGAATTGGAAACAATTGTTCAAAGCATTATAAATCCAGAAAAAGTTAACAAAAACAAACAAGTTATTGGTTTGGAACTTAAAAATCTTGTTAAAGATATGCAACAAATCTTTGGCACCAAGGTTAATGTTATTGGTTCTGATAAGCGAGGAAGAATTTATATTGATTACTTTAATCAAGATGACCTTGACAGAATTTATGCTTTAATGAATAAGTTGCGCTAGAATGTTTTATCTAATTAAATTATATAATTTTTAGACAAATATCTTTTACATAAATTATATTTTATAGATAAATTATATTTT
>CASEYA010000033.1 GCA_949291975.1 uncultured Christensenella sp. | reverse complement strand
TTTTTTATGGTTTGTTTTTTGATGATTTTTATGTATGTTAACTGGTTTTGACTTTTATAGAAATTTAAAAATTTTTGTTATCATTTGTTAAATCAATGGGCAACTTTGCAAGAGCTTTTGGCTATGGATAGAGAATTTTTAAATTTATGCTTTTATTTTATCAATTACAAGGGGGATTTGTCAAAGAAAATACATCACAAAGTGTGTGTTTTTGTAATAAAACTTTATTTTGTCTTGTTATTTTGCGTCTATTTTTTAGTCTTGTTGGCAACAAAATTTCTTTTCTCACTTAACTATGGTAGCATGTTACTAGGTTTTTTGCAAGCAAAATCGCATAGAATGTATTAAAATTGTTAATTTTAATTTATCACATGTGCATAGTTATAACATTAAAAAGCATATAATATAGTTAAAGATTGTGAGGGTTTTCTATGTTATCGAAAGAAGAGATTATTGAAAGAATTTCTGTTGCAAGACACAATGCGGGGCTATCTGCAAAGGCACTTTCTGAAATGGCAGGGCTTAACAAAGGCTATATCAACCGCTTGGAAAACGGGAAAGATTTTTTGCCAAGTGTTGAGGCGCTTTTAAACATTATTGAAGCTTGCGGAATGACGGAAGAACAATTTTTCTATCGTGATATAAACAGTTATAACCAAGATATGCAACTGATTGATGCAATGAAAAACCTGCCAAATGATAAAAAACTGGCAATAGTAACCTTGCTTAAAAAAGACTGAATTTTAACCTTATATTAATCAGATAATAACTTTATTAATAAAAGTTTGTTAACAAATTTTGCCAAAACCAATTTTGTGAAGTTTTAACAGAAAAGACGCACTTAAAAAAGTGCGTCTTTTAAGAGAACTACGAGCATACACCCCAAATCGTTTTCTCTTGCGGGCCCCACAGTAATTTAGGCCTTTCCTTTCGGAACTGAATGGGGACTAGAAATAGTAAATAAATAAATTAGAATGTTGTCAAGAGTTTTTAATGATAAAACAAATATTCAACTTTCAACTTTGCTAAATATTTTAAAATTAAATAAATTTTACATTTTAAATCGCTAATTTGCTTAATAGTTTTCCTAAAACAAGATTTTATTTTAACTCATTAAGTTTTTTAAGCAAAAGGTCAAGTTCAATGCCATGCACCATGGAAGCCTCTTCCAAAGTTTCCATTTGGGTCATTGGGCAACCAAAACAGTGCATACCAAACCCCATAAGCACTGCTTGTGCATTTTCGTTTGCGTTAAGCACCTCGCCAAGCGTGGTATCTTTGGTAAAAAGCGCTTTTTCGGTGTTTTTACCTTTTTTTGAACAAGTTTTTGTGTCTTTTTTAGTTGTTTTCTGTGTCTTTTTTTCCATTTTCATTCTCCTTTTCAATCATTTTACCACATTTGTTACAAAAAATGCTGTCTTTTGGAACAATTGCTCCACAGTTTGAACAAATAACGGTAAAATTATTCTGTGTTATGTTTTTATTTGACTGATTTTGTGCGATATCTGTAATAAAAGGGTTGTCTTCTGCTTGATTTTCAAAATTATTTGATGCAAAAACATCTGATTGTGGACTGTTATTTTCAAGCATTTTGTCTGGACTTAACAAATTTTCGTCATTTAACAGTTTTTCTGCTTGCTCGGGCATAATTTCTGTTTGAGCTGTTTGATTGTTTTCAAATGCCAGTTTTTCTTTTTCCTGATAGTTTAATTCCTCACTTTTTTCACTGATTGCGTCATTTGCCTGCGACAACAAGTCTTTTTGCGGTGGTGGAGCAATTTTTTCCACACTTTCGTTTGTGAGTTCTTTTTTGGTTGACTTTTGCTGTTTTTTATCTATCTTAGCATTTTCTGGCTGAACACTTTCAAAAGTCTCTTCTTTGAAGTTTTGAGGATAGATTATGTTTTCAACCTGCATATCGGTTATGCAAATGCCATATTTTATAAAAGTTTTGTATACCGTTGGTTTAATTTGCGTGTTGGCAAAATCATATTCGGTTAATTCTTTGTGAGAAGAAAACTTTTTGTCCCAAAGAACTTCGTTGCAAACTTCGCTTACAAGATAATCAAGTTTTATGATTGCCTTGCCCGCCTTTATCTTTGCCCAATCAATTAAAAAAAGTTTGATTGCCTTATCGGGTGCTTGCACTTGAAAAGAATAGTTGCCTTGCATTTTATATTTAAGATTTTTTTTATCTTTTTCACGAACTCTAACAAGTCCGCTTTGCCATTTTCTGCCTTGAATATAGTCTGTGCGAATGAAATATAAATCACACTTAAAACTTTTTGGCAAAACAACCTCGGCAACAAGCCCATCTTTAACAACCTTGCCTTTATCTAGTTTCAGTTCCTTTGTGGTCTTTGGAAGATAAGCAAGGCTGAGTTCATGATTCCCCTCGGTAAAAACATCCAAAACCTTGTCTTTTGCAACAATGACCGCACTCCACCCTTCGTCTACAACAAGTTTTTGACCAATGTTAATTCTTGCATAACCAGAACAAAAAGGCTGAATCAAAATATCTCGCCGTTTGTTTGGAAGGGTTAAAACCTTTTTG
>CASEYA010000032.1 GCA_949291975.1 uncultured Christensenella sp. | reverse complement strand
GAATTATATTATAACCTTCTTCCACTTATGAGGGCGTTATTCTGTGACATTAACCCCATTCCCGTTAAGACCGCACTCAACCTGTTGGGAATAAAAGTTGGCAAATGCAGACTTCCACTGGTATCAACATCATCAAAGAACAAAAACCTGTTAAAAAAAGTGATGAAAATATAATTTGCAAAAAAATTAACAAAAAAACGCAAATTTTTGCGTTTTTTCTTGTTTTATTTGCGTTTTTTGATATGTTTTTATAATTTTAAAGCAGTTTTAACAAAATTTTACTCTGTTTTATATAAAACCTTAAAAGGTCATCTTAAAATCTTTTATTTCTCGAACGGGCGGAACTTTTTCATTATTATTTAAGTCTTTCATGATAAATTGGTCGTCTTCTGTGTTTATTATTTTTACTCCATGTCTTTCATAGAAAGGTCTAGCAAGCACAGCCCCCTTTCCATCTGGAGCAAATTTCCCTTCAAATTTTTTTACGCCACGCTTTCTGCATTCCTGCTCATAGGCACATATAAGTGCATGACCTACACCTTTATCAAGATAATCTACATGAGTAATAATTTGATATATCCAAGATTGCAAATCGCCTTTTTTATCTTTATATAACAGATATGTAAGAAAACCTATTTCTTTTCTGCCAAGTGTATAGGCTGTGATTTTATAATAAGGCTCACGGGTATCCAACCCCCGTTGGTCACTAATTAAATAAAATGGTATTCCATCTTTTGTTACAAGCATTTTTGTTCCTTCTTTTATAAATTAAAAAATATTCTCTAATTCTGTTTCTTTTACCGCAAAAGGTTTATCTTTTTTACTTATTCTTTTTCGAATAATTGGCAGACCATCTCTACCCAAAGAATAACCGTGTCTTTGATAAAAATTATAGACAATTTCAGCACTTCTATCCATTGGAAAGAAAAGACCGGCAACAAAAACCTTTCCACTCTGTTTGCAAAATTCTTCATAGGCAGAAACAAGCGCATGCCCTACGCCCTGGTCATAATAACCCTTATCTACGCCAACATCTTTTATCCAGCCAGATTTATCGTCATTCTCATACACCAAAAAGCCTATTTCTTCGTGCACAAGGCTATATGCTTTAATTTCTCCATAGTCGCCATATTCAGATTCACGGTTTTTGTGTTCCAAATAAAAAGGCGCACCATTTTTTGTTACTAACATCTTTTTCTCTCCGCTATCAAATTTTTTAAGTGATTTGTTCGGTTTTTCCCTTTAAATATTTATCGCTTCTAAAAATCAATTAAAAACTTAAAGCAAAATCTTTGTTCTCTTTAACCTTAGGAAGCGCTTCTTCCTTTTTTGGATATTTTACAACATATTTAATGCCATCTTCATCTTCTTCAATTTCAAAGCCGTGTTTAAAGTAAAATTTATCAGCAAGATACCACCCCTCACTGTTAGGCTCAAAAAAACCTTCCATCACACTGATATTCTTTTCTCTGCACACTTTTTCATAGGCACAAATAAGAGCATGACCAACGCCTTCGTTTAAATATTCCTCACAAACATTAACGTTAAACAGCCAAGACTTATCTTTGCCATGCTGTCTATATATGCGGTAAATTAGATATCCAATTTCCTCATGAGAAAGATTGTATGCTGTTATCTTTTGATATAATGCAGTTTTATCATTATAGGCATTTTCTTTTGCCGACAGATAAAATGGTCGACCCGTTTTTGTAACTAACATTTTCTTCCTCCCTGTATCAATTTGCTGTTCTTTTTTAACATGATAATTGTATCAAAAATAAGGCAAAAAGTCAATAGCAAAAATCTTTGGACTTTTTTAAATTCTTGCTTGATATTTTGCTTGCAGTGTGGTATGATAAATATATTACATATATTTATCGAGGTATAAATTGACAGCAAAGAAAAACATTTGCGTTGCCAATGAAATATATAAAGATGTTAACTATGATGCTAACATCAACTTCATTAAAAGCCAAGTTGGTCAGCGAAAAAGCATTTTAGATACAAATTCTGAAAATGGAAAATTTCTTGGACTTCTTGAAAAAGAAGGCTTTGAAATTTCTGCTCTTGTATCCTCAAGAAAATCAAAAAAATTTTTAGAAGAGAACACCGAGTGCAAAGTATTTAACAAAAGTCTTTTCAGGTTGCGCAAGCCAAAAGATAAATATGATGTGGTGATTTCTTTGTTTTCTGCTTGCAACAAGTTTAAAAACTATATTGGAATTGATAATGCCCTAGGCAAAATGGCAAAATGCTTAAAGGAAGATGGAATTATCATTTTGGAACTTGCCAGAAAGGTTAAGCAAAGTGATAACAACAAACTGCTTCAAACAAGCAAGGTGAAAACAAAAAAAGAAAAGGTTAAAGTTGTTAATGTTTACAAAGTTAACAACAAAAACTATAAATTTAAATCTAAACTTAAAATTTTTGAAATTGAAAAAATTGCAAACATAGCAAAGAAAAACAGGCTTAAAATTGTTGATGTATATCGTGATTACAGTGTAAAAGTTCCAGATGAATATGGCGACAACATGCAAATTGTGCTTGCTTTTAACAATGATGAAACCAAAAGAGAAAAAAAGACTCGCAAAAAACAATTTGTAACAAAAAAAGGCAAAGTTAAAGTTTTTCACCGCAATGTCTATATCTTTACCATGATTTTAATGATTTTTCTGGGCGGAGTTTGTGGAAGTTTTGTTGGCGACTATTACAATTCAAACTTTGCAAATCGTGCAAACTTTAACTATACTGATGCACAGGTTGCCGAAGCAATGAGTGGCATCGAGGAATTTGACAGAAATCTTTCGCCAGACGAGCTGGGTGTAGTTCAGTCATTTATGCTGGCTGAATATTTGATGAAAGAAACAAACTTTGCCATGACAGAAACAGGTGTTGTTAACACCATGGTGTCTGGAATGGCGGTGGTGCAAAATGTTGCAGGTTCACTTCAAAATAAAGACGGAACAAGAACAAGGGTTACCGCTAGCACAGGAATGGTTCCAGTTGGTGTTAAGACAGTTTATCAAGAAGGCGCAGATAATTTGCTTTTCAGCAAAGGAACTCCAAGTGACCTTGCAAGTGAAGACTTTGGCATCACTTGGAATGAAGAAAAGAATCAATCTTTGAACGATTATCACGAACTTTGGGGTGTTACACCAAGTTGGTTTATGCCTTATGTGGTATGTGATGCAACGGTTGCTAAAAATAGTTCTTTTGAAAAAAGTGGCTCTGTTTACACTGCTACACTAACACTTAAAACAAGAAGCAATTCACAATCGGGAGACACAAACAATTTAATGGCATATACATATTATGTTAAACAAATTGCTCAAATGAGTGGAGTTACAGTAACCGACTTTAACTTCTGCACCATCACATTCAGCATTGATGAAAACTATCGTTTGCTATCAATTTCTGTTGAAGAAGAATATTCTGTTATCTATGGAATTATTCCAGTTGTTTGTTCAGGAAATTTAACTCAAACATTCACATATTAAAGGGGAAAACATGGTTACAATAAAGAGAAAAGTTTGGCTACAATATATTATTGTCTTTCTTTTAGCAATGGTAAGCACTGCTTTTTTCACTGTTTTAACATTCAAAGAGCCAACAACTCCAGTTAGCGCAACTGGAAAGGTTATTGAAAACATTTTATCAGCAAGAGATGCAAAAGCAAGTTTTGATTTTGCATATAGTGATGAGCAAACAAAAGTTGATGGTTCTGGTAAATTAACCCTTGTGATAGACGAAGACACTTCGAATGTAAGTTTTTGCTTTAATCTTGACCTAACAATTAATAGCACACCAATTTCTGCCCAAATTTCTTTTGCAGAAAATGTGGCATATATCAAATATAATGAATCAAACCTTAAATTTGATGTTAACTTTTTAATCAATAATTTTGAAGATATGATGAGTTTTGTGTCCCTGATTTTAGAGCAAGTAGATTTGCCTTTTGACACTTCGTCAATTTCAACCTCATCGCTTCAAAATCTTGTGTCAGGAGCAACAGAAGAAAAAATTGAAAATGGCTATCAGGTTATGTTCCCACTTTCAAGTTTGCTTGACATAATTCCAAATATATATATTGAGGCAAATGAAAACTATCAACCAGTTCACATCTATACCGATAAAAATGCCACAAATATATATTTTGAAGCAATAACCGACTTTGAAAGCAGTAACGAGCCAATAAAGCCAAGCGAAGAGCAAAAAGAATATACCGACATCAGCAAAACATTTGAGCTTTTAACTCTGCTGAAAACTTTTTCGAACAGCACTTTTGGGCTTGATGTAAGTGTATTTAGTCCACTGGAAGCAAGCCTTCAGGCAAAGGTGTCTTTAAATCCACTTATGGTGCAATTTGACGCTGTTGCATATGGACAAAATGCTGTTGTTACCTTTAAAGACAATGAATTTTTTGTTGATGTTCTTGGCACTAAACTGAAAACAGACCTTGATTATCTTATGAGTTTAGTTGACTTTGATTTTGAATTAGACTCATTGTTACCAGCAACTGACATTTTGGATAAAATAGCAAACTTTGACATTTCGTCTATTTCTCTTGATAAATATATTACCATATCTGAGGAAAATGGATATAAAAACTTTGCTATAAACACAGACGACTTTTCACTTACCCTGATAACTAAAAATGATGCTATTGAAAGCATGGAACTGATAAGTCAAGGAACAAAAATTTTAAAGGCAGAAGTTATCACAGAAAACATAACCTTTGAAGAAATTGACAAAACACAATATTATGATGCTTCACTTGTTATAGACAAAATTAGCACAATAGAAGAAATTGCTAAAAACAAAAAAGTTGGCGGTCAAATTGAAATTATAGCAAATGATACCACAATTAAAGCCGATATTTTAGCTGACTTTTCAAACGGAATTAAGGCGCAAGCAAGTTTTAATTTATTTGATGTTCCTGTTAAGATTATATTTATTGACGACACCCTTTATCTAGATTTAAACAACATAAAACTTTCAGCAAGCATTGAAGACACAAAAATTCTTGCTGAGCAAATTAAACAGATTTTTGGAACCGACCTATCTCAAATTTTGGAAGACCTGAAAACAGCAATATATGACAAGGCAAATGCCCTGTTTGATGAGACAAAGCCAATTATTCTAGAAGATTTCTTTGTTGATGACAGCACTATATCATTTACCTTTGGTGGAATGACTTTTGACTTTGACTTTTCGCAAAATATTGCTTGCAAGATAAGCGCTGATAAAATAACTTTTAATGCCAGCCTTCACTCTGTGGAAAATGCTTTGATTAAGCCAGAGGGAACATATCAAAACATTAAAAACCTTGACTCACTTTTTAAACTTGTTCAAAATGTGTTAAACATACAAAGTTTTGAATTTGGCATAACATATGACAGCATTTCATTAAATGGAAAACTCGATTTCTCAAATGGCATTTATGCTGAAATTGAAACATCACTTTTTGGAAAAGCACTGCAAGTTTTATATGTGGATGAAATCATATATTTAAGTTATGATGGTGTATTTATCAAAACAACCATTGCTGAAATCAAAGAAGCACTTTTGTCGTTCGATGTAAATCTTGATTTTGACTCACTTACTGAAAAACTTGGCAAAAATGAACTTATTAATGAGATTATAAATATTGCACAAAATCAGGAGACAGAAGACATCTTAAATTTTGTTTCCACCATGTTAAAAGAACTTAAAGGACTTACCTTTGACAAAACAAAACTCAGCCTTGAAATTGCAAGTCTTATTTTAAACGCAGAGTTAACTGATTACACAGCGAATGGAAATGTTCAATATGAAGACTATTTGATAAATTTTGACCTCAAAATAACAGAAATTGAAAAAGCAAACATCACAGAAAATCAATTTATCAGTTTAAACGAAGTTATAAGCGTGGTTAAAAATGCTGAAAACTATCTTTCAAACGGACAATTTGGTTTTAATGCTTTAATTAACTTCGACGGGCAAACTTTTGAAATTCCTATCTATCTAGACATAAACAAAAAATCAGTTTTTGCAAACACAACATTTGAAGGGCTAGACATATCCCTTACCTTTATAAACAGCACAATTTATACTCAAATAGAAGATATTTTGATAACCGCAAACTTTGACAATGTGAAGGAAATTGTTGCAATTATATCTAGATACACCCAAATAGACACTCAATTTATAAATGAAATCATTGACAAAGTTATTAGCATTTTAGAGAGCCCAAGCAATGCATTTGATATGATAGAACTTCCTGAAATAACCCTTGAAAGCATTTTGGAAATGATTTCAAATGACCTAGACTTTGGCATCTCTTTAAGCAAACAAGACAATGCGTTAACCCTTTCAGGCAGATATGCAGAGCATAGTTTTGAAGTATTATTTGAGAACAACAACATCAGACAAATCAAATATAACGGAATTATCAATGCAACACTTGAAGTAACTGATTTTGTCAGCATCACTGCGCCAACAGGAAATATAATAAAAGCAGACAACTTGATTAAACTTTATGAAGCAATAACAAACATGCTTGACGGTGCCATTTCGGGAACTGGAAAACTGTGTTTTGAACTTATGGATGAGCAGAACACAATTGACATAGCCTATGCATTAAACTTGCAAAACGGACTTGAAGCAAAAATTTTAACAAACTTTAAAGGCATAAACATTTCTGCAATTATCAAAGATGACACCATCTATCTTGATATTGCTGGCATGAAGATATATCTTGCAATCAATGAAATTCAAGACCTTGTCCGCTATCTTGAAACCACCTTTAACCTTTCACTTGGCGATTCACTTGATAGCTTAACAAATGCATTTGAAATTTCAAACAATATTAAAGATATAATAAACATCGACCTTGAAAAACTGGAAATCACAGAAAACAAAGCAAATATTGTGTTTAAGGGCATTAATCTAACTGTTAACTTTGATAAAACTCTTGAAAACATCCAGTTTGACTATAACGGTATTTCTGCAAGTTTAAGCAGTAAAATTGAACCAAACTTTGACTTAAATCTAAACACAAAGGAATTTAAGCACTATCAAAAAGTTCTAAATTTAGTTAACATTTTGATTGATACTGTTAACTTAAAGCAATTCAACATCAATGCTCAGGCGAATGTGTTCAGTGGAAACAAGGAAAGTTATTCTGGAAACATGAATCTTTCTATTGACATGACAAACCAGTTTGTTTTGAGTGGAAGTGGAATTTTAAACGGAGAAACAGACAGTTACAATGTTAAACTCAATATTGAAAATGATTATGTATATGTTGATTTCAACAACTTAAAACTTAAAGCAAGCAAACAAAGTTTAAAGGAAATTTTAATCATTGCCCTTCAAGCGCTTGGCATTGACCCTAATTCAATTAAAATTTTGGGTGTGATTGACGATGACATGAATTTTAACACAGACAACATTTCACAAATCATTCCGTCCTTTGATTTGGGCAACCCACTTAATATGCTACAAATCATAAAATCGCTTAGCCTAGAAGAAAACTCTCTTACTCTGGTTCTTGACGGAAAACAAATCAGTCAAGAGGGAAAGGACATGACAATTTCAATCAACTTTGATGCAACCTCAATTACCAGCATAGCACTTCAAAACATTTTCACAGGCGTAAGCGAAGATGAATATTTTAACCTTGTTCTTTCATTTGACCAATTTAACGGCGTTAACACCGTTGTTGACCAAGGCTTTATAGACATCTCAAACAGCAGTGAAATTTTAAAAGCTTTGATAAACACCACTTCACTAAACGACTATCACATCACAGGAACAATAAGTGTTGATATGAGTTTGGTTGGAATAATTAACTTCAGCATGGACATTCCTGTTGACGCTCAAATTAAGATTGATGAAAATGGCAAGGTAAGCGCCGTTATCAACTTCCCAAAGATTCCAGTTATTGGCTCAAATGTTCCAGGGTTTACAGACATAAATGTTAACAATGATGTGCCTTATGTCAAAAACGACATGACGGTTAAAGACAGAAAAATGACCCTTTACATTGTAGACAACTATGTTTATTTTGACCGCTATGACACCCTAAGCAAGTTCCCAAGCGGAACAAGAGAATTCCATAAAACATTAAAAATAAGCTTAAACGATTTAATGGCTGACCCGCTTTATTACTTGTTGCAATTTGGTTTTGGTTTTAGCGACACCATTATGAGTGAAATTGAAAAAGCAATGCAAAAAGCCATGAACCGAGATGCTCCAATTGATATTGGTAATGTTCTTCTTGATTATACAAACGCAGGAAATCACAACCACAACATCGTTATAAATCTTGAAGAAATAGCAAACAACAGCCAACTTAACACAGCAAGCATAAACATTATCACAACAGAAAAAACAGGCAATAATGACTTCTATTTATATCAAGTGTTATTCGATATCTATATGCCACTTGCAACTGGTGTTGAAATGAACTTAAAAACAACCAACTTAACACTGGCAGACATTGGCGAGACAGTAGACACTTCAAGCGCTTTGAACTTTGCTCAATCTTATGAATTTAACGAAAACGCAGAAATGGGCTATTATGACAACAGTTGGCATAACCTTGACCAAACAAGCTATGGCATTTATTTTGAGGAAAATGGCGGAAATCAAGTTTCCGACCAAAGCGCCTTGGTTGGAACCGAAATCATTTTGCCAACCGAGGTAACAAAAGCACCATATGATGACGGCACTGTTTTGATTACCTATTCTTTTGCTGGGTGGTATTTATCAGCAGATTTCACGGGCGAACCTGTAACAAGAATAATAACCCCAAAACGAGACACAACGCTTTTTGCAAAATGGGATGAAAGCATTTCATACTATCAAACAATCTACTTTAACACAAAGTTTGGCGAAAAACCTGAAAACCTTGTTGCACTTGAAAACACCAGCATTTCACTTCCTGAGTTTGCCGATGTTAAAATCACAAATGAAAATGTTACAAAAACATATCATTTCTTGGGTTGGTATCTTGACGAAAACTTTAATGAACAATTTACACAAACCACCATGCCCGAAAATAACACCATTCTTTTTGCAAAGTGGGAACTTATAAGCACAGAAACAACGGTTAACATCAAAATTATTGATAATGGGCAAACGGTTTTTGAAGACAACTTGGTTGCAGGAACAACCCTTGAACTTGATGCAAGCATTGTGAAAAATGAAAACACAAAATTCTATCTTGACCAAGATTTCACTAGGGAATATCAGTTTAACGGACTTGTTCCAAATGAAAACACTACTCTTTATGTGCGCAATCAATATGCTTTAACTGTTATATCTGAATATGGCAACATCACAAACAGCACCAGTTTTATTTATCAGGGCGAAGATTTTGCAAACCTGCTTCCACATCAACAGTCATATTATGCAAGCCTTGCAGGATATGACCTAGAGGCAAATTTTGTTAAATATGATAACAGTTCAACCATTATGCCAAACAGTGACCTTGTGGTAACAGCGCAGTGGAACAACACCGAATGGGTAACTTTGAGCTTTGTTGTTGAATATGTTCGTCCAAAAACTTGGGTTACCGACGGCAAAGTGCAACAAGCACCAATCGCTGTTGCACCAGCAAAAGTTCAGCGCAACACCGAAGTTGATATGACACAGTTCAATTCAACCATGCGCTATAAATATGGTTTAACAAACTATGACTTCAACATTGCATATTGGTCAACAACGGGAACGGGAACGGTTACTTCTGGCTGGATTGGCGCAAACAGCAGTTATACCCCAATAGATTCCATGACCTTTGATTCACACACCACCCTTTATTCCGTTTGGAAATATGCATAAAAAACATAGAAGTTAAAAGAGGACTTAACAAAGTTAAGTTCTCTTTTTTGTGTTAATTTTAAAAATTTAACTAAAAAGTGTTTTTTAAAAAACTAATTTTTTATTTTCAAAAGATGTTTGCAAAAATATTTATAAACTTTTAAAGTTATTTTATAATAATTTCTTAAAAAAGCAAGTCACGCAATAAAACTAAAATTTTTTGCACAAATTTTATCAACATTTCCACATTTTAAAGAAAAATCAAAATCAAAACGCCCATTATAATCAAATATGGCACAAACCACCAAAACGAAATTTTTCTAACAAGTTTTTGCATGATAACCAGCCCCAAAAGTGCTGTTAAAAATGCGCTGATAAAACTAACCACAACAGCAAACCAATGTGTGTCTAAAATTGCAAGTGCGCTTCCTGAAAAAACAAGTTCATAGACAAGGCTTGCCAGAATAATTGGAATACTCATCAAAAAACTGAAATCAAGTGCCTGATTTTTCTCTAAGCCAGACGCAACACCAAAAGCAAAGGTTGTGCCGCTTCTGCTTACCCCAGGAAAAAGCGCAAGCGCTTGCGAAAACCCCATGCTAAGCACACCTTTCCAGCCAAGTTTTTCTGGTGCTTTGTTTTTGCTTGCCACAATTTGTGCAAAAGCAAGAAACACCGCAGACACCAAAAAGCCTACACCAACAAACTCGGCAGAACTAAGAAAATCGCCAAGCAAAATGCCAAACAGAAGCACAAACACAACCGCTGGCAAGGTTGCAACAAGCAGATATTGATTAAGTTTGCAAAGTGGATGTTTTATCATATAAAGCAAAGTTTTGCGATAGAACAAACAAACCGCCAGCAGTGTTGCCAAATGCAAAAGAACATTAAGAAAGATTGAATCAATTTCAGCACCACAAAGTTTTTCAACAATCATCAAATGACCACTGCTAGAAATAGGCAAAAACTCGGTTATGCCCTGCACTATGCCAAGTAAAAGAGCAACTAAAAAACTCATAATTACCTCACATATATCAATATGTGTAGTTAGCAAAAAAATATGTTTTTTATTAAGCATGAATTTACTTATATTTTGCAAATAAAAAAGAACAAAGTTTTTCGCTTTATTCTTTTTCACTATAATAAAATTAACAATTTTTTAATTATGCTTTACCCTATTTTATAATAAAAGTTTGTTTTCATGCTATGCCATTGGTGCGCTCACTCGAATTATGAACCGCATTTCATTTCTATATCAATTTTTTGGTTATTTTTGTCTCCATGCTCCAACATATGTCAGCGCTAAAGTGTGTTCCACACTCGACATATGGACTGCTCTATTTTTTATTAT
>CASEYA010000031.1 GCA_949291975.1 uncultured Christensenella sp. | reverse complement strand
TGCAAGAAGAGAAAAACAAAGAAAAAAGGTTGCCATTAGTTTTAGTGTTTTACTATCAAATGGGTTAATTTTGAATTCCTTTTTTATTTGCATGGTTGGTTACTCCATTTTTTAGGTTAATAAAACTTTATTGTTAATAAATTATGTTTTTATCAAGAAAATATACCCTTGGACAATAAAACATTGTTTTGTTAATAAAAGCGCAACAAGATTTTGTTGTAACTTAACTTGCACGCAGTTTTTGAGTGAATACATCGGTTGGTGATGTGTTGTAAACTAAAAATTTTTTGTCTCTGTTTTTGCGCACGTTTTATAGGGTTATCTTGTGAGGTTTTTATTATACAATATTTGTTTTGCGTTTGGCAAACGGTTTACGCAAGTTTGTAGTGTTTTTTGCAAATTTTTATTTTTTGTGTTTTTGTATATTTTTTATTATATAGTCTCTTTACTGCTATTATATTGGTTAAAAAAATTAATTGAATTACATTTTTACATTAAATTGTGCAAATTTTTTATATTTTTTTATTTTCTTGTTATTTTTTTGTTTTCTTTTTATTGTTTTATTATTGTTTTATTATTGTTTTATTTTCTTTTTATTATTTTTTTGTTTTGTTTTATTATTTTCTTTATTATTATATATTAAGTTTGCGGGAAAAATGGGCGGGGGCTTTGCGTTTGAAAAACGCAATGCGCATTTCGCGAAATGCGCATCAGCACGCTTTGAAAAAGCGTGCAAGCCCCCGCCCTGCCCTTTTCAACCTGCTGACCTGTTTTTTATACTTTATCATTATTAACTCGTTTATAAATCTTGTTTGAACTTAACTTTTGACCTGTTAAATATTTTTCAAAAAACCAACATTTTTAAAACTGCTAACTTTTTGTTATATTACTAAAACTTTTAAAATAACAAACACTTTGCAAACCTGCAAAAACAAATTAATTTTGCTTTTATGTCTGCAAACAAAAACACACTCCAAACAACTTGGAATGTGCTTAAAATCTTTATATAACCATTTTGATAGCATTATTAAAAATTTTATTTGGCTTCTGTGCTTGCAGTTTCGGCAAAACTGTTCGCAAAATCGTCATTTGCATCGGCAAAAGGTTTTTCTATGTTAAGATATTTTGAGTTTTCCTCTGGTTTTTTGTTTGGCTGAGCAAGTCTGTTTGATTGAATGCCTTTGTGAATGAGTGGTTCGTTTGATTTTTCGACCTTGTAGGCAATCACACCGTTTTCTGAAAATTCTAGGTTTGTGAGTTTATAGCCAAAGTTTGCATTTTTTGCAATTGCATCAATAAAAGATGCAAAGGCGCTGGCATTTCTTGAAAGGGTGTTTGTGAACATTTTCCAATAGATGTCTGTTGCTCCCCTTTTGTTTTGCAGTTTGGAATATAAAATTGCATAGCCATTAAAGTTTGTGATGTCTGTTGCAAGTTGGTTGAGTGAATTAAGTGATTCGGTCATTGCCTTTTTGATTGAGTCTGGGTTAATTCTTTTGTTTTCCATTTTTAAGATTTTTTCTACCCCACGCTTCCAATAGTTTGCAAAAGCCATGTCGAAATAATCAGACAAAACTTCTTTGTGCTTGTTATCAAAAACAAAACGTGCGCTTTTGTCTAGCAGTTCAAAAATGTCTGGCTTAGACAGGTCAAGCCCATCATATATCCTCATTGTTTTTGAACCTAGATAATAATTTTTTTCTACATCTTCTTGTGTGAACATATCTTTTCCCCTTAAAAACTAATGATAAGTTTAGCATTTTAAAAAAATTATGTCAAACAAAAAAATTAAATTCTCTTAATATAGGAAAAAAATTTTAAAATTAAAAATATGTTTACATAATTTGCATTTATAAATAAAAACAAAAAAAGATGCAAATGCACCTTTTATTAAATATCTTCTTTTATTTTTGCACGCTTTCCTGAAAGGTTGCGAACATAATATAGTTTTGCACGTCTAACTTTTCCTTTGCGAACTACTTCAACACGGTCAATTCTTGGTGAGTGAACTGGGAAAGTTCTTTCAACACCAACGCCAAAACTGATTCTGCGAACAGTGAATGTTTCACGAATGCTTCCATTTTTGCGTGCGATAACAACGCCTTCGTATGCTTGCAAGCGTTCTTTGTCGCCTTCAACAACTTTTACATACACTCTAACAGTGTCGCCGATGTTAAAGTTGCCTGCTTGTTCTTTCAAGCCTTCTTTTTCAATGGTCGAAATAATGTTCATTGACTATATACCTCCTAACAGATTTGTCCAAGTGTTCTTGTGGTTTGTTTTGATTTTCAACAGAGGACCACCCGAGTCATAGCATTATGATAACACAAAATAAAAGATTATGCAAGAGTTTTTTGCACATTTTTTTGTTCTACCAAGCATTTTTTATGTGATGAACCTGTTTATCAATCACCTCAACCACATCAAAGCGAAGTTTGCAGTTAAAAAGCCGTTTTTTCATGAGATAAACGGTTGCAACCTGCTCTATTTTGTGTTGTTTTTGCTCGTCAACCATTTCTCGTGGTAAACCAAAAATTTCTGTTGTTTTTGTCTTAACCTCAACAAAAACAAGGGTATCTTGGTCTATTGCTATTATATCTATTTCTCCAATTTTGTTTTTATAATTCTTTTCCAAAATTTTATATTTATTTTTCTTTAAAAATTTGCAAGCAATCTTTTCGCCATGTTTACCCGTTTCTATATGGTTTTCTTTTTCAATGTTTTTGCTGAAATTAAGCATAACTTATTCCTTTATGAAATTCTTTATGAAAGTATCTCTGTGAAGTTCACACTTGCCAAACTTTTTGAGATTTTCAATGTGCTCTTTTGTTCCATAGCCTTTATGCTTTGAAAAATTATATTCTGGGAACTGTTTGTGCATTTCTTTCATGAAATTATCCCTTGAAACCTTTGCCAAAATTGAGGCGCAAGCAATGGAATATGAAAGAGCGTCACCGTGCACAATTGGCACAGTTAGACAATTAACTTTTAGCCCTTTGACTGCATCGACAAGCAAAACATCTGGCTTTGTTTTTAGGGTTTTTACGCACATTTCCATGCCTTTTTTTGTTGCTTCAAGGATGTTTATTTGGTCAATGGTTTTATTATCTATATAGCAAATTTTGAAATCAATTGCTTTTTCAATTATTTTATCATATAAAATTTCACGCTTTTTCTCGCTTAGTTTTTTGCTGTCGTCAACGCCATCAATGATGTCGTCAAGAGGCATGATAACACAAGCACAAGCAACAGGACCAGCAAGCGGACCCCTGCCCGCCTCATCCATTCCTGCAATAAATTTATAACCCTGTTGCTGAAATTCTGTTTCAAATTTGAGCATATCTTTTTTTTCTTCTGTTTTTCTCATCTTTTACCCTTTAATTTTACCCCTTGAAATGATTATCAAATTTTTGCTTTTCTGCATGGCAAAAAAGCATCACTGCCACAAAACAACCTTTAAACAATTTATCAAAAATCACTGTAAAAACCTATGCTTTTTTGTTTTGCGCATAGTCTGAGACATTTTCAAGCGTAATTTTGCCAATTCGCCCTTTTCGAAAATCGTCAAAAAGTGCATAGCTGGCACGGTCGTAATCGAACTCGCCACCCTTTATGAGAAATTTTCTTGCCTGACAAACTTGCTCTAAAATTTCAAGCGGTGTGTCTTTTAG
>CASEYA010000030.1 GCA_949291975.1 uncultured Christensenella sp. | reverse complement strand
TTTATTTGCATGGCTATTTACTCCTTTTTTTATGGTTTGTTTTTTGATGATTTTTATGTATGTTAACTGGTTTTGACTTTTATAGAATTTTTTTGCTGTGTGATTATTTGATAAAACATTGATTGCTGTAAACATATTTTAAATTTTGCCATTATGGTTTTGCTTGTTATTGCATTTTTTAAATATGTTTTTTTATTTGTTTTTTGATTGGCAGTTTTTGCTGTTAGTTGCCATTATAGATTTTCAGATTTTTTGCTGTGACAACTTTTTTGATGCTTTTTGCTTTTTTGGGTTTTGATACATCATTTTGTGGTGTGAATGCTTGGAAAAAATTTTGCGTTTCGGCATGATTTTTAACCCATTTATGTTGAGGTGTTAAAAGTTGCAAGCAAGTTAGACTTAGTTTGTGTTTTTGTGTGGTTTTTTATGCTTTGTCTTGCTGATGTTTTTATTATACTATATTCTTTTTATAAATTGCAAACGATTTACACAAGTTTGTGGTTTGTTTTTGCAGGTTTTTATGTTTGGCTGGTTTGAGTGTTTTTGATTTTTTGGCAGATTTAAAATTGTGAAGGGCAGAATTTTGCACAAAGTGGGCAGAAAGTTTTTGCATTTTAACATTTTGGCAGATTTAAGGTAAATTTTTTAATTTAGGAAATCATGGCAACTTTTTTGGCTTGGTCGTGCTGTTGAACAAGAATGGCAAGTTCTCGTTTTAACTGCCAACACTCTTTATATAAAATTTCTCGGTCTTGGTTGTTAAGTTTTGGGCTGTATATATCATAGATTGCGTTGATATATTTTCTGCCAAGCATATCACGCCTGAGCATGTTTATTTCGAGTGCATAGGTTCGTGAAAGGAATTGAAAAATGCGGTCAAGTTTGGTGTGAATTGGTGTGCCATGCAGATTTTTGCGCTTGTGAAATCTTTCTAGCACAATTGGGGTAAAGCCGTCTTGATTTACCCAAAGGCGTTGCATTCCCGTTGCGTTATATTGAATGTTTGCATAGTTATCTGCGTTTTGCAAAATTGGAAGAAATTTTTTGATGTTTTTATCTTTTCCACGATATTTTTGCGGATGATAGGAAATGAGGTCAAGTGCAAGGCGTTGTTTTTCTTTGGTTTCAAAAAAGCGTTTGATTGGGCCTTGTTTTAGATATTCCACACCCAACTGCTCGTGCGGAATTGTTCTTGAATCGGAAAAAGAAGCAAAACGAGACCATTGAATCATTCTGCCGATGTCGTGAAGAAGCCCGCAAGCATAGATGAACTCTCGGTCATCCTTGTTTAAATATTGAGAACAAGCCACAGCAAAGCAGGTATCTGCTGTTGCAAGGCCATGAACAAACTTTCTGAGTATGTTTGGGTCGGCAAGGTTGAAGGTTTGTGAAATTTCGTAGAAATTCTGGTTTAAAAGTGCAATATCCATTTTTTCTCCTTTGTATCAAAAAATTTTAGCAAAAAAAAATAAAAAAAGCAAACAAAGAAAAGCAAAAAATTTAACTTACTGCTGAAATTTCTTTGTTTACCTGGCTGAAAATTGCACTTTCTATTTGTTTGCCTGTTATAACAATTTTATTTGTGCTTTTGTTGCTTGGGGCTTGATACATGAGTTCAAGCATGCTTTCTTCTAAAATTGTGCGAAGTCCACGGGCGCCAATTTTAAGGCTTAATGCCCGTTTTGCAATTTCGCTGAGTGCATCGTCTTGAAAGGATAAATCTATGCCATCAATTTTGAAAATGGTTTTATATTGTGAAATAAGGGAATTTTTTGGAACGGTCAAAATGGAAATCATGGCTTTTTCGTCGAGGTCATCAAGCCCAACCACAACGGGCAATCTTCCCACAAACTCGGGAATAAGCCCAAACTCTACAAGGTCGGCAGGTGTGATTTGTTTGGTGAACTTATAGCCTGTGCTTTTTTCTTGTTTTTCGTTTAAAAAGCCCATTTTTTGAGTGGTATTTCGGCTGGAAATGATGTCTTTTAGACGAACGAAAGCGCCTCCGCAAATAAACAGAATGTTGGTGGTGTTAATTTCAATTGTTTCTTGATGTGGGTGTTTTCTGCCACCTGCTGGAATGACATTTGCAACTGTGCCCTCTAAAATTTTCAAAAGTGCTTGCTGAACACCCTCGCCACTTACATCTCGGGTTAGATTTCTGCTTTCTGCCTTTTTGGCAATTTTGTCTATTTCATCTATATAGACAATGCCCATTTCTGCTTTTTTGACATCAAAATCTGCGTTTGCCAAAAGTTTGGACAAGATGCTTTCTACATCGTCTCCAACATAGCCCGCTTCGGTAAGCGTGGTGGCATCTACGCAGGCAAAAGGCACTTTTAAAATTTTTGCCAGCGTTTTTGCAATTAAAGTTTTTCCAACGCCTGTTGGACCAATGAGAAGAATGTTGGATTTATCTAGTTCGACCTTGTTATCGTCAAGGCTGGAAAGATTGTAGTTAAGGCGTTTATAGTGATTATAAACAGCAACACTCATGGCACGCTTGGCATGGTCTTGACCAATGATATATTCATCAAGTTGTTTTTTTATTTGCTCGGGAGTGGGCAAAACAAACTTTTGACGCAAAGACCGTTTTTCTTGCTCTTTTACAATTTCACGGCAAATTTCAATGCAGGTGTCACAGATAAAGGAATTTCCGTCTGGGCTGGACACCAGTTTTTTCACCTCGTGCTGATTTTTGCCACAAAAAGAACAAGTTGTTTGATAATTCATTTTTTAAACCCCTTTATGAATATATTTTGACTTTAAAATTTTTTTATACCACAAAATCAAACTTGTATTTTTGAAAAGTTTTGATTTTTTCTTGCAACTTAAAAAATATTTAGCAAAAGCATGAAAATATGCATATTTTTTATGATTTTTTACATTTTTAACGCTAAATTTTTGCAAAAACAAATTTTTGCCCTAAATTTTCTCTTTTAAAACCGCATCAACAATTCCATATTCAACTGCTTCTTGCGCACTCATATAGTTATCACGCTCGATGTCTTTTAGCACCTTTGATTTTGTTTGCGAAGAAAATTCTGCAATTAAGCCTGCATATTTTTCTCTGTCTTTTAGCCCTTCTTTTAGATATATTTCAATTTCGGTAACCTGACCTTTGACACCACCCCATGGCTGATGAATCATCACTTTGCTGTTTGGCAAGATATAGCGCTTGCCTTTTTTGCCACCAGCAAGAATAAGCGCAGCGGCAGAGGCACAAAGCCCAATGCAAATTGTTGACACAGGGCATTTGATAAGATGAATGGTATCTAGAATGGCAAGCCCTGCTTGCGAAACTCCACCCGGTGAGTTGATGTAGAGATTGATGTCTTTTTTGTTATCTTTGCTTTCAAGAAAAAGAAGCTGTGCAATGATGGTGTTTGCCTTTTCGTCATCAATTTCTCCAGACAGAAAAACAATTCTGTCTTCGAGAAGTCGAGAATAGATGTCGTAGGCACGCTCTCCGTTTTGTGTTCTGTCTATAACTGTTGGAATTAGCATTTTAACCTCCTATTTTTTGCAAAATAAAAACCGCTCTTTTGTGAACGGTTCTAATTCTTTATCTTATGTTATTTTGTTGTTTTCTTTGTTGTTTTCTTTTCTGCTGTTTTTGTGGCAGTTTTCTTTTCTGCGGTCTTTTTTGGCTTGTCTGCTGTTTTTGTTTCGGCAGAACTTTTCTTGCTTGCAGGTTTCTGTTTTGCTTCTGTTTTTTCAACAATTTTGTTGTTGTCCAGAAGGAAGTGATTTACCTTCTTCATAAGTATATCACTGTAAACCCTATCCATTGCACGCTCATCAAACATTTTTTTGACTTCTTCTAGCGATTTCTCTTGCATTTTGGCGATTTCTTTAAGTTGTTCTTCTGCCTCTTTTTCACTTACTGTTAAATTTTCAGCACGAACAAGTGCTTCGAGAACAAGTTTTGTTTTTGTAAGTGCTTCGGCATCTTTTCTGCGGTCTTCTTTGAGCTTTTCAACAGTGGTTCCTGTATATTTTGCATAGTCTTCAAGATTAATTCCCTGATATGCAAGGCGATATTGCAAATCTTTCATAACATGGTCAAGGTTTTGTTCAATCAAAACAGGTGGCAAAATGGCGTTGGTGTTTTTAACAATCTCTTCCAAAATTGCATCTTCTTTTGCGTGGTGATTGTGATGCTCAATTTCATGTTCAAGTTGTTTTTTAACATCTGCTTTATATTCTTCAAGTGTTTCATAACCCATTGATTTTGCAAAATCATCATCAAGGGCTGGAATTTCTTTTACATTAACGCTTTTTATATCACAATCGAACACAGCCTCTTTGCCTGCAAGTGCCTGTGCACCATAGTCTTTTGGAAATGTGATTTTTACTTTTACTTTGTCGCCTGCCTTGTGTCCAACAAGTTGGTCTTCAAAGTTATCAACAAAACTTTTTGAGCCTAGTTCAAGTTTATGGTTTTCTGCCTTTCCGCCCTCGAAAGCAACGCCATCAACAGAGCCAACAAAGTCAATAACAACAATGTCGCCATTCTCTGCAACTTTGTTTTCCTGAGGTTTGTCTGTTGTTTTGTGTGCTTGTGCCTTTTTGAGTTCTTCTTCAAGCATTTTATCTTCAAACTTCAAAAGTGGTGCTTCAACAGTTAAGCCCTTATATTGTGCAAGTTTTACTGGTGGAATCACATCGGTGGTGATTGTTAGTTCCACCCCATTATCGCTGACTTTATCTACGCTTAGGTTTGGACTGCCAATTGGGTCAAAAGTCTTGTTTTCGCTGATTGCTTTTCTAAAACCCTCGTTGGCAAGTTCGGTGATTGCATCCTCCCAAAAAATTGTGTTGCCATAGTTTTGTTCAATTACCTTTTGAGGAACTTTGCCTTTTCTCCAACCTTGAATTTCATATTTATTTTTTTGTTGTTCATAAACTTTTGTAATTGCTGATTGCCATTCTTTTGCATCAACTTTGATGATTATATCTGCAACAAGGTCAGATTTGTTTTTGATTTCGTATTTCATTTTTCTCTTATCCTTTTAAATTATTCTTATACAAACAATGAGTAAAATCACGCTGAAAGCGGTTAAAGTTAGAAAAGAAAGTGGAATAAGCCCTTTGCTGAACTGCTGTGCACGAAGTTGCCTTTCTGTTTTTTTATCATAAGTAAAAGTTTTGATTGCTTCTTCATTGCCGATTTCCTCTGCATAAAGATATGCATCACTCATGCGCTGGTCTTGTTTTTGCCTTTTATAGATGAGGTAATTTATGTATGTTTGATAGGTGCACATCAAAAAGATGATAATAAGACAAATAGAACCAACAATGGAAAATGCAGACACAACAGATATCAAGCAAAAACTTGCAATTGTGATAACTGTGAGGCAATATATCACAATCATAAACGGTGATTTAAAATTCATTTGCGTTCCCACCATGTCTTTTTTAGGACGAAAAAAGACTTGTTAACATCACAAAAATGATAATAAGTGTTGCAATGATTTGAATGATTAAAAATGCAACATTTCTTTTGCTCTTTGCATAACAAAAGCCAGCAACAATTGCCAAGATATATGCAAAAATATTTGCAATGCAAACAAGGGCTGAAGTGAAGTTTGTCATGGTAAGCCCAGCAAGTGTGATGTTAAATTGACCACTTTCAACCCATCCAACAATTGCGGCAATCAAAATTGCCGCTGCAATAAAAACAGTTGCCAAGAAGCCCAAAAAATTTAAAGCCTTTCTGCCTTCAAAATTAGCCATTTTCTTTTCCCCCTCATAGTGATTTATTATACAACACTTTTACAAAAAACACAATAATTTTTTAAATATTTATATGTATTACCAACTATTTTTGCCAGTTAAGTTTGCTTGGTTTGATTTTTTCTAGAACTTCTTTAAAATAATTTGGAAGTGGAATTTGAAATTCCAGCACCTTTTTAGTTCTTGGTTGCATGAACTTTATATAATATGAATGCAACAGTTGCCCTTTTAGATTGAATGGATTTGTTTTGCCATAGGTTAAATCTCCAACAATTGTATGCCCTATGTGTTTTGAGTGAACACGAATTTGATGCGTTCTGCCCGTCTTTAACGTCCATTCAACAAGGGTAAAGTTTCGGTATCTTTCCAGCACTTTAAACTGTGAAATTGCCAGTTTTCCCTTCCCTTCTGGTGCAACGCTCATTTTTTTGCGGTCGTTTGAATTTCTGGCAATGTATGTTTCAACTTGCCCCTCATCTTTTTGAATTACTCCGTTATTGAGTGAAATATATTTTCTAACACAACTTTTTTCTTGAATTTGAGAAGCAAGACTGCGGTGTGCAAGGTCATTTTTTGCCACCAGCATCAAACCTGAAGTGTCTTTATCTAGCCTGTGAACAATTCCTGGGCGAAGTGTTCCATTTATGCCACTTAAATTTTTAACAGAATATAAAAGCGCATTAACAAGTGTTCCCGAAAAACAATTGCTGGACGGATGAACCACCATGCCCTGCTTTTTGTTTATAACAATTAAATCTTCATCTTCATAGACCACATCAAGTGGAATTTCTTCGGGGTTTATGCTGGACTGAACTGGCTTTAAAAGTGTAACATCAACAAGCATGTCTGTTTTAAGACTAAACCCCGCTTTAACAGATTTGCCATTAACAAGCACTTGACCCTTATCAATCATGTTTTTTATGTGACTTCTAGACAAATCTGGCATTTTTGCAAGTAAAAATTGGTCAAGGCGTTGTTTGCTTTCTTCTTCTGTTATTCTAAAACTCTTTTTTTCCACTGTTTTTATCTTCCTTTTCCTTATCCTTAAATGCATAAAAAATTATCCACACAATCATCACAATAACACCAACGGTCAAAGCACAGTCTGCAATGTTAAAAATTGGGAAATCCATAAAATCAAGCGAGATAAAATCACGAACATAGCCAAAGGCAATTCTATCAATTAAATTTCCCAGAATTCCACCAAGCAGAAGTCCCGCACCCAAGAAAAAACAATGATTTAGTTTCTGTTTTGAAAAAATGCTATATAAAACAAGACCAGCGCTTGCAAGAATACCCAAAATTATAAACATAACAAGTGCAAAGGTCGAGCCAGAGAACAAGGAATAACTTGCACCATAGTTATGCACGCTTTCAATTGAGAAAAACCCCTCGATAAAAGGCATAAAGGCAATTCCATCAGTAACCGCTTTTGTTACTAAATCTAAAATTAAGATTGCTATGGCTAAAATATACCAAAAATAAAGTTTTTTATTTGTTTCTGTGTTAATTTTCATAACTTTTTGTCCTGTTTATCATTTTTGTCCCTTTTGGTGCAAAGATATAAAGCCCCTTGCCAACACATTCCATTGAAGCACCAGCAGCAGTTTTTGCCCCAAGAATGAAATCCATGCTTCTTTGCGCAAGGCTTTTATCCAGCATAGAGATATTAAGCATGGTGGGCTGATTTGTGCTGATAAATTTTGCCACCTCAATCACTTCATCTATGCTTGTTGGGCAAAAGATTGCAAGTTTTTTAGAATGAGAGTCTATGGGCTGAACCGCATGATGTGAAGTGGCTGTTTTTCTTTCTGATAACTTTTCTTTTTTTAATATATTTTGACTATTTTTAGACATTTTCTTTTGTGGGACTTCGGGTTTTATCTCTTGAATGCCAAATCCTTTCAAAATATAATCTAAAAAACTCAAGGCTACCTCCACATAAATAATATCAAAAAAAATTGCTTTTGGCAAAGAAAAATGTTTGTTTAATTGTCGAAAACTTAAAAATTTTCTGTTTAATTGAATTTTTCAAAAACTATAATTAATATAATCTATTATGAAGAAGTTATTTTCTCTTTTATCTGTTTTGTTTTTGCTACCTATGCTTTGTGGTTGCTTTGAGATTGATTATGCTATTAAAAGCAATGAAGATGGCTCTATCTATGAGCATTATCGCATCACATTAGATAGTGCTAGATTATATGAAAACAACATTGACGCAAGACAAGTTTTTAATGAGATTGAAAACCAAATTATCTCTTATTGTGAAAATCAAGAATTAGATAAAAAGGGAATTTCCTGCTATATTCGCAAAAACACCGAAGACTTTTGCATCACACTTAGCATAAACTATCCATCGCAAGAAATCTATCAAGAATTTTGGGGACAAGACGATGAACCAAACCTATCTGTTCAGTTTTGCTTTTTATATGATATGCTAATCTTAAATCAATCAAGCATTGATGTGCAAAATTTAAAGAAAAACTCTTTTGCAAAATATTTTTATGATTACTGTCAAAAAAACTTTGGACAAATAAATTGGGATGAAAGTAATTTTAAGTTTTCATACATCTATCAAACAAGCAGTAAAAGCCTTTATTCAAACGCAGACCAAGTGTTAAGTGATGGAAACATCTTTTCACACATTTGGCAGTTCAGCCTTGCAGATAGCCAAAAAGATTTACTGTTTTTTGTGCCGATTGTGCAAGCACACAACATTGCTTGCTGGCTTGTTTTAATTCTTGTTTTAAC
>CASEYA010000029.1 GCA_949291975.1 uncultured Christensenella sp. | reverse complement strand
GTTTACCCTTGGCTGTTTCTTTCGTCGCAAGCAATAATGCAAGCACTCTTGCTCTGCTCCTCTCTCACAGGACAACAAGTTGTTTGGCGCTATTTTTTGCTTTTGTATCCATTATTACTTAACATATTGATATTATTGCAAAAAATTAAAATTTTTTAAATAAAAAGCACCACTTTCGTGGTGTTTTGATGAAGACTAGCCCTAATGTCCCGGTCTTCTTCATCTGGAACCTACTGCAATGCGGTTCTGTCATTTAAGACCTCAAGGGGACAATTTTATTATAATATAAGGTGTGCAAATATCAAGAAATTTTCAAAATAAAAATAAGGATTTAGTAAATTTAAAAGTTGGAACAACCAACCTTTTAGTTTTAAAGTTTTATGCCAGTTTGTAGATTTTTTCTTGCAGATTTAATTTCTTGTCTGCGTCTTTCAACACTTTCAAACTTATCATTAACCTGTTCACCCAAAACTGTTGGAATGCAAAGCTGAGCATTAGGTAAATTATTTTCAAACTTAACAAGCCCGCAATCTTCTAAATGCATGCAAGCATGTTCTTCTTCAACACTACTCAAAAAATTTCTACCACAGCAAAATTGATTAAGCAATCTTCTCTGCTCGGGTAACAATGTTTCTGCAATACCTTCGGCAAGGTGGTCATAAGAAATTTTTGCAAAATCTTTAAATTCATCATCTATTTTAAAACACTTTTTTAAACCATTTTTTTGCGGTTCATAAAACTGATAAATCATATGCCAGCTGATAAGAATATCAACCGAGCTATCAAACAACTTTTTAAAATCTTGAGAACCCAAACCTTGAAATTCCTTTAGTTCACTGACTTCTTCATAAATGCTTTGATATGAACTGTCTTGTTTTGAAAGTTCTGTTTTTTCATAGATTTTTAAAAGAATTTCAGTTGTAATTGTTTTCATTTTTCACCATATCTATTTATTACCCTCATTATATTATGGAAGCAAAAATTTGTCAATATCAAAATTAAAAATATTTTTTAAAAATTTTTCATAAAATTCAAGCGTTTTTCAATTGAATCAACCAAAAAAACTAAAACTTGACTTTTTTCAATTATTATCATATAATTAGCCAAATAATCGTAAAGGAGCATATCATGCAAACTGAAACTGCCATTGCCTATTTTACCATAAAAGCGTCTCGTAGCATGCACCCAGAATATGATAAATATTATCTTCAAATAATTGATGTTTTATCTAAATATAATAATGCAGAATTTAACATTGAAAACAGTTCAATTTCAATGCTAGCAAAAACCACAGAATTAAACACTGAGAATCAAGTTGAAAATACCATTTTGAATTTTTGCAACTGTATATCAACAGAAATTCTTGAAGCAAAAAAATATCAAGATTTTAAAAGTGAAAATATTGTTGAAAAATGTGAAGCATTGAACGCAATTCAAAAACAACTTATAAAACTTGGCATATTTGAAAAAGAAGCTCATTCTATTTTGTTCTTTGAACGTGATTTTGCCGAAATGGGTATTTCACGCAATGTGTTTTCTGCTGTCATGACACAACACGACAGAATTTTATATCTAAGTAATGACCTTGAAGATATCGTTTTAAGAAGAATGTTAGAACCACTTGACCAACAGATTTTTGACGAATTGAAAAAAGTGTCTAAAATTGATGAACCAAAAGAAAAACTAAGCAAACTTATGAAACTGCAAAAAGCTTCAACTAGCCTTGCTAATTTTTCTAAGTCATATATTGCAAATGGAAATACCTCAAAAATTGTGCGTGCTAAGGAAATTGACGAAAACAGCAAAGATGCAAAAGCACAAATTGATAAGCAACTTTTAGACTATCAAAAAACACCCCAAACACTAAACATGAAAAAGTGATTAATAATAAACTATAAAAAACACCCAACAGGTGTTTTTTGTTTAAAATTAAAACCCACTTTATAGGCCAAGGCTTTTTTTGGTGTAATCTGCGGTTTTTATATAAATTGTTTTTGCGCCAAGTTCTTCTGCTGGCACAAGGTCTGTGATTTTATCATCCCCAAGAACAATCAATTCTTCTGGGCTGATTTTTTCTTTTTCAATTATTTGCTCATAATAAAACTTTTTATCAACACCGTGAGAATAGTCGTTTGTTATGATTTCTTCAAACAACGAAAGGTCAATATCAAAATATTTTGCCACAGAAATAATGTTAGACATCACCGAATTTGAAACAATATAGAGTTTATAGTCTTTTTTGAATTTTTTAAGTTCTTCATTAGATATTGATATTGCTTTTGTTAAATCTAAATCACAAAGTGTTTCCGTTCTATATTTAAGCCACTCTTTCATGTTTAGATTGTTTTGAAAAATAAAATTAACCACCTTTCGATTGCTAAAAACATCCATTTCATTTTTCTTTAAACTTTCTTCAAATTCTTCATCACTGTAATCTTTCATTACTTGGCGAAGCCCTTGCTTACAATATTCACTCCAAGTTGTTGTCCAATCAACGCCAGAATATAATGTGTTATCAAAATCAAAAATAATTACCTTAATTTTATTTTTCTTCATTTGCTTTATCCTTTTGCTTAAAATAAACTTTTTGAGATAGAAAACATTGATACACAAAATATCAATGTTTTTCATGTCTTTTTTTATAAATATAGATAAGTTTAACAAAAAAAATTCAATTTTTCAATTCTTTTTTATTGATTTATTAAAAAACTTGCCATAAAAATCAATGATTATTATTTGTTCACTATAAAATGCATTTATTAAAAAATAACATTTAACAATCTTTAAAAAAATTTTTTATTAAAACTTATTTATTTGTTTTAATTGCTTCTTTTCGTTTTTTTGTAATACAAGAAGCAACTTGCCTTTTTGAGAGTTTTTTAATCTCAATATTGCTGTAATCAGCAGTGCTACAAGTTTTAAAATATTCAATGAATGGTTGAAGAGTAAAAGTTTTGCGAACACGTTCAATGTTGTTTTTCATTGAAGAATAAATTTCATTGTTTTCAATGATAGAGTTTATTTGTTTTGAAATTGAATTGGTTTTATCAACAGACAAAGCACAACCATTTTTAACCATATATTGTTTATTATAGATTTCTTGCTGTGGCAAATCATCTATAATAAGCATAGGCAATTTTGATGTTAGGGCTTCTGTTGTGGTCAACCCACCTGCTTTGCTAAGCAATATATCACAAGATTTAAAAAGAAGTGCTAAATCTTCAACAAAGCCAAAGAGTTTAAAAGTATGCTTTGTTTTACTTTTTAAAATTCTCCTTTCAAGGTCTTGTTTATCTTTACCTTTTGCTGAGGCAAACACAATTTGAATTGGAGATTTAATTTTTTCAAATTCCTTGAAAAGCTGAGTATTGCTATATGGGAAAAAAGAATTCCGCATAATAAGAAGAGTAAATTTATTCTCAATGCCACACTTCTCTCTTCTTTTTGCCAAATCTTCAGGCTCTGGTGATTTTGAAAAATCATCATCAATTGGAATGCCTGCAACAACCAGTTGTTCTTTTTTGAATCCCCTATCCAAGAAAGGTTGAATCATGTCATCATTGGTTATAAACATTTTATCAAGTGCATTTGTGCATTCCCAATATGGCGATACACCATAATCAAGTGTCATGCAAACAATCTTTGCGGGAATTTTATAACAGCGTGTTAAATCGCAGACAGCAACAGCACAAAAGATATAAGTGCAGATAATCACATCAGGTTGATAGGAATAAATTTCATCTAACACGCCTTTTAGCATTGGAGCAACTTCGTTGTGAACTTTTGCTTTGTCTCTGTTTTGATAGTTAGACTTTTCACTTTTTTTAAAAAAATAGTTATATGCTTTTAGCAAATGCTTACAAGCAAAAGCATATCCTTGGTCCAAAATCCAAGCCTTTGTTTTTGATGCAAAACTTTTATACATATCAACAATTTTCACATCAGAACCTTGAATTTCTTTAAGAATTTTATCTCTCAGTTTTTTTGCAGTTGAATTATGACCATTTCCAGCAGACGCTGTTAAAATTAAAAATTTCATTTTTTCTCCTTAACATAACAAATATATAAATACATCGGTAAAAATGCCAACCAAAGCATGCATATAAAGTGAATAATAAATGCTTCTGGTTTTATATGTGATATAACCAAAAATTCCACCCGCAAAAATTGCAGACAGTGTTTCAATCATTGGTTTTCCAAAATCAGCAATTGAGGTGTGTATAAGTGCAGAAATCAGTGTGGTTATTAAAATTGCACTAAGCGGATTTATTCCACCTTTTGTTAAACTGAAAAGTCCAAGCCCACGGAACAAAAATTCCCAACCAATGTAATAAAGAATATAACTTATAAAATATAAGGCAATTTGCGATGGCTGATAAAGAGCAAAATCAATCATGGGATATGTTGCTGTCATATCGGCATCAAGCACAGTTGAAAGAGCAAGAAGCGGGCAAACCACAGTGGCAACAGCGCAAAGAATTAGCCCAAGTTTCCAGTTCCCAAACGAAAGCCCCATTTCTTTTAGTGAATCTTTTTGAATAAGTTTTGAAAAAATAAGACCAAACACAAAAAACAAAACAAAAGCACTGATGTTATGATATATTATCTTCCAATATTCAAACTCTTGCACATAGGAAAAGTATCTTTCGAAAAAGGAAAAACTTCCAAAATAGCAATAAACAAACAAAACAAATACCATAAAAATTATGGTGTTATTAATGCTTTTATTATAATTTGAAAATATTGTTTGTTTTTTATTTTCTTCTTCCATTTTTAAGCCTTTTTTTTGTAAAATTTATCAAAAACTAAAATTTTGATAACTTTTTCACTGTTTTTTATCGTTTTTTAAGCAAATTTTTTGCAAAACTTTTTAGCACATTTATTGCCATAAAAATTTAATAAAACAATCTTATGGTTAATAAAAATTTTTCAACGCCTTGTAAAATAAACTGCTAGAAATATTTTTTAGTAAACTATTAAAAAATCATTTTTCATTCAAAGAGTTTATCCAATCGCAAGTGCGTTTTACCCCCTCTTGCAAAGTATATTTTGGCTTAAAGCCAGTAGACAAAAGTTTTTTGATTGAAAAAGAATAGTCAGCACAATTTTGCCAAACAGAAAATTTTGTGATAAGTGGGGCTTTTTTTATGTGGAAAAATTTGTATGTCCCCTCTACCAAACTGGCAACACCTTTGGCAAGCGGTGCAGAAAAGTTTGTGAATTTTGGCTTAACACCAAAAGTGTTTGCAATCAGTGTGAACATTTCTTTTAGAGTTTCATTTTGTCCATCAGTAATGTTATAGTCTGTGTTATAGCAATTTTCATGTTCTGCCAAATAAATAACAGCATCTGTTAAATTCTTTACATACACAAAGCAACTTTTATATTTTCCACCAGCGCAAATCATCATTTTTTGTTTTTTGATGCGTGTATAAATTTCGTGTGAAGAAGTGTAATCATATTCCCCAAAAACATTGCCAGGTCGAACAATCAAAAAGTTTATATTATTTTCTTTGCAAAATGAAATAACATAGTTTTCTGTTTCAAGTTTTGAAAGAGAGTATGGATTTTTAAAAGGTTTCTTTTCTGCTGTTTCCTCCAAATTTACATACCCACAGTAACCATAAACAGCGGTAGAAGAAAAATATACAAAACATTTTGGCTTTGTTTTTTTAGCATATTCCAACAAACGCTTTGTTCCTTTTAGATTTATATCTAAAAACTCTTGCATCTTGCCATAGGCACTCACCTTGCCCGCAACATGAAAAATGTAGTCCACTTTTGGCAATTTTGAAAGGTCAACATCTCTGACATCACCCAATAAAGTTGTAACCTTATTTTCTTGAATAAATTGCAAATATTGTGGGTTTTGCGAAGAGTTCTTGCGATGAATTCCATAAATTTGATAACCCTTATCCACCAAACTGCAAGCAAGATGTGAGCCAATGAACCCGTTTGCCCCTGTTATTAGTGCTGATTTTTTTTCTTCCATTTTTACCCCTTTCTTATAAGAATAGCACAAGCAGAAAATAAAGTAAAGTGAAAAGGGAAAATAACATTGTTGAACAAATATAAAATTTAACTCATTAACGAGAATAAATTACAATTTTTACATCATAAATAAAAAATATTAAACATTTAGTATTCTAATAAAGTCAATTAAATAGAAGGATTTTTATAAAATATAATTTTAACATAAAATATAAAAAACTTTATCAATCAAGATAAAGTTTTTTATAATATATTTTGTAAATGCAGTTTTTTATTTCCTATCACCAAAATCAAATGAATTTCCACGATTTACTGTTTGTTGTGCATTATTATTTCGCTGAACAACAGGAAACTTGATAACTTGTTTTTTTTCTCCATGAACAACAGAACTTCCGTCCAAATTTGCCTTAAGAGTTCCATTAGAATTCAATTTTATAAATGAATTTACTACATTTGGTTCCGATGATCCTCCGTCAACCCCAAAAGCACTAAGCAAAAACTTTTCTGCATTCCTTTGTGTTGAGCTGTGTGTATCAATACATGTTCTTGCTATATCTTTAATCTTGTCTAGTGGCATTTCAATAAAGAGGTTTCCATTTTTGTCTTGCTTTGGATTTTCTACATACTTTTTCATCTCATCGAATAGTGGCACAAATTTATCATAAAGCTCATCTGCTTTCTTTTTATCCTCATCTGTCCACTTGTCATATCCACCAATACCACTTACAGAAAGTCCCATATTTTCACAAAGTTTAGCATGAGCATCTTTTTCTAATTTTCTTCTTTCTCTATTAAACTGTTGCTCATGACGGTAATTATATAAACCATCTACAAGATTATTATAACCATTTGTTGAAGCCTTTTTACCATCTTCATTAGATGCATGGTGGAAATCATAAAAATCTTTTTTTATAGTTTCTTGTAGTTCTTTATCACAAATATTATTGCTCTGATCTAAAGCAGCAAATAGTTTAGTTTTAGCTTCTTTTGATAAATCTTTTACCATATCATTTTGAACAATATAGTTAACAACATCAACAGCATCTTTATTTATGCTTGCATTACCTTTTCCAGTATTCAAAGTAACTAAATCAATATCACAATTCTTTAAAGCATAATCAATAGTTTGTAATGAATATTGATTAAATGCTTGATTATTATTTAAAGCGCCATTAATTGAAGCTTTTATTTCTCCTAAGTTTAAGTTTTTACCTTTCAAATTAGTTTCCAACGCTTTTTGAACTTCTTTTGGAAAATTATTTAAATACTGTTCCATTTGTTGTTTTTCAACAGTACTTGCCTCCCAATCTGTAACTTCAGCAGCACTGCCTTTTGCTAAACGGAACCAATATTCAGAATCTTGTCTCATTTTATCAAGATTTACTCTCTTGTTTGGGTCAACTTTAACACCATTATCTACTGCTCTTGACTCATGTGCCTCTTGAGCCTTTTCCATTAAATCTAACAGTTGTTCAGATTGTTCAAGTGCCAATTCATACTTTTTATCAAAATATTCAATGCCAAGGTGTGTATAAGCACCCTCACGGAAGCGTGCTTGTAATTTATCAAACTTACCCATGATACCTGGTCTTTCTTGAGCAAGACCTTTACAATCCATTCTAACTTTATTAAACACAGAACTTCTGGTATAATTATTTAAAAACTTTTGATGTGCAGCCATTTTTCGTTCATATCTTTTTTTAATTGCATTGCGCCTTTCTGCGTTTTTAGCATTGTTCATTTTTTCTTCTAAAGTCGCAAGATGACGATTCCAACGGTCTTCTTTAACAAGAAAACGGTCCATCAAAACAGTTGTATCACGAGAACCTCTTGGATTGAGAGTGTTATATACCATTTTCCATTTTGTTCCAAGTGCAGCACCTGACACACCCAAAACACCAACACCAGCAGCAAGCCCAGCAGCACCAAGCACTGCAGTTCCAAGTGCACCACCAGTTAAAACAGTTCCAACAACAAGCCCTGCCATAATGAGAGCTGTTTTCCTTCTGTTACCCCTCAGTCTGCCTTTTGCTTCGTCTGTTGCGGTTTGAATAACTTCACCTGGGTTTTTTGCAATTGTTTCTTCGCTAAATTTTAGGTCTCCATAGGCATTAGCCATTGCAGCTAACATCTCCTCGTAAGTACTGTAGCCTTGAAATAGTTTTGAAGCCATAGAAAATTCCTCACTTTTTTCTTTATATTGTTTAATATACCACATTTTTCGAATAAAATCAACTTTTTAAACAACAAAATGAAAAATAAATAAAAAAATGAGTGATTTTTCACTCATTTTTCTAAATTAGAATGCTGATTCTGGAATCAAAGCTTCTTGAAGTGAACTAATACGTTCTTTTGCTCTACCTTTTGCCTTGTTTGCACGAGCTGTTAAAGTTTCAAAAATGCTTTCTTTTTCGTCATCTTCAAGTTCGTTATATTTTTCAACTAATTTTGTTCTGCCCTCTTCAGAGAATTCATTGATTTCAAGTTTGCCAAGAATTGTTTGCAATGTTGAAGCAACTGGTCTTCTTCCAAAGTTGTGCGCAAGACATTCGTTGAAAACTTGTTCTGCTGTTAAATTATAGATGGTTCCATAGCTTGCAAATCTGCTGCTAAATTCTTCATCACTTAATCTTTCAGATGTTAACATTCTTTCAATTGCTTCTCGAACTGCTTTGTCTGCTTCACATTTTTCAAGGTCTTTACGGTCAGCAATGTTTTTAATGATTTCTTCACTTGTCTCTTTTGAAATTCTTTCGCAGTCTTCTCTTATGGTTTTGAAAAGTTCAACAGTGTTATCGTTTTGAGGAAGCCCTGCTTCTTCACGAAGATAATCAGCGTTTTTAAGTTGCATAAGTGACCAGTCTTTCATGTGGTAAAGTTGTGAAACTCTTAAATCTTCAACGTTATCAAAGTGGTTAACACCAGTCCAGAACAAAAAGCGTCTTCCAAGATTTCCTTCTTTGCCATATTTTGATGTTCTTGTTTTAAGGTCACGGTTTACTTCACGATAAAAATCAAAAGCGGTTTTTTCATATGCCCTGATTTCTTGTTGTGCCTTTTGTCTGTAGTAGTTTGCTCTTTGCGGATTTGTTGCCAAAAGAGCTTTCATTTTTTCAAGTGACTTTTCAATTTTTCTAAGTCTTTTACTTTCGGACCAGAAAAATTTAATTCTTTTTGCATCGTTACGAACATTGAATTCAAGGTTTCTGTTAAGCCTTGTTACAATGCCACCCATAATTCCACCAGCAATTGCACCAGCACCAATTGGTGTTGTTACAAGTGCAGATACTCCTGCCAAAAATGGAATTGCTGCTGGAGATAGAACAAGAACACCTCCAAGTGCAACCAAAGCACCACAAAGAGCATATTTTGCGCCTTGTTTTATATAGTGCTTATAGATTGGACGAGTGTGTGTTTTTACAACTTCACGGTTCTTGGCAATAAGGTCAGCCCTTTCCATGTTAAGCGTATTAACTAGTTCATTATAACGTTCTGCTTCTTTTCCCAATCTTTCATTTCTTACTTCTTCTGTTTGCATATTTTTTAACCCTCCTAGGTTACTTTTATTATAGCACAGAATGGATATTTTGTAAATACCCATTTTTGAAAAAGTTGCATTTTTTTGCAAAAAAATCAACAAAATTTGGGCAATTTTGGTTAAAAATCTGCATTTTTATAAAAATTAAATTT
>CASEYA010000028.1 GCA_949291975.1 uncultured Christensenella sp. | reverse complement strand
TGGGGCGGTGGTGGAATAGTTGCCAGCATCGTTCCAACTGTCTGAATTTGTGGGCGCAGCGTTTGCAACATTCACGCTTGGTTGCGGAGTTTGGTTATTATTTAACCAATGTAACAGCCCCCCCCCGCACACATTAGGGTGAAAATAATGGAGAAACATAACACCATTATTTTTTTACTTTTTGAAAAGGTTTTTTGTTCTTCCATGATTTTTCTCCTATTTTTTTATTTTTTATAGTATATCTATTTTTTATTCTTTTAGCAAATATTTTTGGTCTGTTTTTGCAATTTTTTTAAAAATTTTAAAATTTTTTAGAAATTTTTATAAGTTTTTATCAATTCTTATACATTTTTTAAAGTTTTAATAAACTGTTTTGTGTCTGAATTGGTTGGAACTGCGTTTGTTATGGCTTCTTTTTCCTGATTATTGCCATTTAAACCTTGGCAAAAATAAAAGCCCATAGCAAATATAACACTAATCAGCGCAAAACAAAACACAAGATAAAACCTTTATTTTGTGCAAATATTTTGCAATTTCATATTTTATTTTTTCCCTTTTTTATATGTTGCTGTTTGCCATAAATTATTATACATTTTTTAAACTGGTTTAGCAAACATTTTGAACATAAAGTTTATGAAAAGTTTTATTTTTATAACCAGAAAACAGTCAATTATCTAAAAAAGCCAAAAAGAGACAGCATTATCTAAAACACTGTCTCTTTTTTTGATTTTCTGTAAAGTGATATTTTACAATATCTTTTTATAATGTTTTCAGCTTTTCTTGATATTCCTTGTAATCAGTAAAATCGTTTTGTGAAAACTCTTGTGCAAACATTCTTATTTTGTCTGTTCGTTTGCGGTCATTGGTTTTTGGAAGTTCGACAAACACTTTTACATACATATCGCCCTTGCCTATTTTGTTAAGATATTTAATTCCCTTTCCTCTAAGTTTAAGAACAGTGCCAGACTGTGTGTTTGCTGGAATGTTTAGTTCCAGTTTTCCTTCGAGGCTTGGAATGATTACCTTTCCACCAAGCATTGCTGTTGTGAACGGAACAGGAAGGTCAAGATGAATGTCAAAACCGTCACGCTCAAGAAGTTGATGTGCTTGAACACGAACAAGAATTTGCAAATCGCCACTTGGCCCGCCACGAAGCCCCGCATCGCCATAGCCATGCAAAGTCATAACTTGACCATCGTCAATGCCCGCTGGAATATCAACAGTAATTGGAGTGTTTTTTCTTTCGTAGCCCTTACCGCCACAATGCTCACATTTTTCTTTGATGATTTTTCCTGTTCCATTACATTTCTTACAAGGTCCAACATTAACAATTCTGCCAAACAAGGTGTCTTGTGTATATCTCACCTGCCCAGAACCGCCACAATCTGAACAGGTTGAATAGGCTGTTCCAGACTTTGCACCTGTTCCATTGCAATGTGCGCAGTGCTGTGTGCGAACAACATTGATTGTCTTTTTTGCACCAAAAGCTGCTTCAAGAAAAGTTAAAGTGATTTGTGTTGTTATGGTGTTTCCAACAGTTGCTGAACTTTGCGAAGTAGAACCACCAAAACCAGAAGAAAACATATTGAAGATATCTTCAAAGCCTCCAAACCCGCCAAAATTGCCAAAGCCAGAAAAACCACCTTGCCCATTGCCCGCACCCGCATTTTTAAAGAAGTCTTTTGGGTCGGCACTGCCATATTGGTCATAGTTTGCTTTCTTTTGGCTGTCGCTGAGAACTTCGTATGCCTCGTTTATTTCTTTAAACTTTGTGGCACAATCTGGGTCATTGGGATGAAGGTCGGGGTGATATTTTTTGGCAAGTTTACGATATGCAGACTTAATTTCATCTGCACTTGCCTTTTTATCTACTCCTAAGATATCATAATAGTTTTTTGCCACTTTTTATTCTCCTAAAATTAGTTTCCAGCGTCTTTGATGTCGTCTGGTTTAACCTCTACTTCTGGTCCTTGTTCTTGGCTAGCATTTTCTGGTTTTGCATTTTGATAAAGTTTGGTCATGATTGGTTCACTTGTTTTTGTAAGTTTATCAAGTGCGTTTGAGATTGCATCTTTATCTTCTTTCTTAAATTCTTCACGAGCCTCTTTGATTGCTTCTTCCAAGGTTTTCTTTTCTTCTTCGCTGATTTTGTCTCCGTTGTCTTTAAGGGTCTTTTCAAGAGCGAAAGCCATGGACTCTGCTTGGTTTCTCATATCTACAACTTCACGGCGTTTTTTGTCTTCTTCTGCATATTTTTTAGCATCTTCAACCGCTTTGTTGATTTCCTCTTCTTTAAGGTTTGAACTTGATGTGATTGTTACGCTTTGTTCTTTACCTGTTCCAAGGTCTTTTGCAGAAACATGAACGATTCCGTTTGCGTCAATGTCGAAAGTTACTTCAATTTGAGGAACTCCCCTTGGTGCTGGTGGAATGTCTGTTAAAGAAAATCTTCCCAAAGTTTTGTTTCCGCTGGCAAACTCTCTTTCACCTTGAAGAACATGAATGTCTACACCCGGTTGGTTATCGGTTGCTGTTGAGAAAACTTGGCTTTTCTTTGTTGGGATTGTGGTATTTCTTTCAATAAGTTTTGTAAACACACCACCCAAAGTTTCAATTCCAAGTGAAAGTGGTGTTACATCAAGAAGAAGAACATCTTTTACATCTCCTGCCAAAACTCCACCTTGAATTGCTGCACCGATTGCAACACATTCATCTGGGTTGATTCCCTTGAAGCCTTCTTTGCCTGCAAACTTTTTAACCGCTTCGGCAACTGCTGGAATTCTGGTTGAACCACCAACAAGAACCACCTTTGCAATTTGGTCTTTTGTGAGTTTTGCATCTTTAAGCGCTTCTTCACTTAATTTAATGGTTTCTGCAACAAGGTCTGCTGTCATGTCATCAAATTTCGCACGAGTGAGTTCATATTCAAGGTGTTTTGGCCCTGTTTGGTCTGCTGTTATAAATGGCAAACTGATTGTTGTTTTAAGTGCTGCTGAAAGGTCAATTTTTGCCTTTTCTGCTGCTTCTTTAAGTCTTTGAACTGCACTTTTATCTTTTGAAAGGTCAATTCCGTTTTGATTTTTGAATTCTGTTTCCAAAAGTTCAATAATTCTGTTATCAAAGTCATCACCACCAAGACGGTTGTTACCCTTGGTTGCCAAAACTTCAAAAACTCCGTCACCAATTTCCATTACGGATACATCAAATGTTCCACCACCAAGGTCATATACAAGAATTTTTTGGTTGAGGTTTTCAGCTTTATCAAGACCATAGGCAAGCGCTGCTGCAGTTGGTTCGTTGATAATTCTTAAAACTTCAAGCCCTGCAATTTTACCAGCATCTTTGGTTGCTTGACGCTGACTGTCTGTGAAGTATGCAGGAACAGTGATAACTGCCTGAGTTACCTTTTGACCAAGATATGCTTCTGCATCATTTTTAAGTTTTGTTAAAATCATTGCAGAAATTTCTTGTGGTGAATATTCTTTGCCTTCAATTTTTACTTTATAGTCACTTCCCATTTCACGCTTGATTGATGACACGGTGTGTTCTGGGTTTGCTATTGCCTGTCTTTTTGCGACTTGACCAACAAGTCTTTCTCCGTTTTTAGTAATTGCAACAACACTTGGTGTTGTTCTTGAACCCTCTGCGTTTGGGATTACGGTTGGCTCTCCACCTTCCATAACTGCCACACAAGAGTTTGTTGTTCCTAAGTCAATTCCTATTATTTTTGCCATAATTTTATATCTCCTTTAAAAATTTTTATATATTTAATTTCACTTTCGTGAACTTGTTTTTGTTTGCTTTGCAAAAATTCTGTTGTTTTTTCATAAAATTTTTGCGATTTTTTTATAATTTACAAGATAATTTTATTTTGCAACTATAACAAGACTGTATCTAACAACTTTGTCGTTCATTTTAAAGCCCTTTTGAACTTCGTGCAAGATAAGTCCCGCAGGTTTGCCCTGCATTTCTTCTGTTCCAATTGCGTTGTGAAGATTTGCATCAAACATCTGCCCATCTGTTTCAATTGGAACAATGTTTAAATCTTTTAAAGCACTTAGAAATTCTCGTCTTAAAATTTCAATTCCTTCTTTTGTTGTCTCATCTTTGATTTGATTTATTGCACCTTCAATAGCATCAAAACAAGAAAGCATTCTTTTTGCTGCAAGCATCACACCTTTTTCGTATGCTTCATCTTGCGATTTTTGATTTCTCTTGCGATAGTTATCAAAATCTGCCTGCAATGTTTTCAGCATGTTTGTAAGTGCAAGACTATTTTCTTTTTCGAGTTGAAGTTTAAGATTTAAGTCTTGCGGTGGCGATAAATCATCTTCTTTTTCTGGATATGGGTCAAGAGGTGTTTCAGTTTTGTTTTCCTCATCTATATTCTGCCTAGCCTCTTTGCTTTGGTCATTTATATTTTCATTTTTATTTTGTCTTTCGTCATCTTGCCTGTTGTAAAAATTATTTTCTGGTCTTCTGTGTTTGTTTTTGCTCATTTTTTGCCTCCTTTTTATGAGTAAGTGCCTTGAGATTTGCGCCTTCGCCAGCCACAAATTTTAGCGCACTTGCAATTTTTGCATAGTCCATTCTTTGAGGCCCAATAATTCCAATGCTGGCGATACTCTCGCCATCAACTTGATAATCTGCCTTTGCAATTGTGCAACCCTGCAAATCTTCAACGGGAATTTCTGCACCAATTTTAAAGGATACATCGGCACTGTCTTCGCTTAGCACCTCTTTTATCTCTTCTGGATTTGAAAGCACCTCTAAAACCTTTCTTGCGCTTTCTGGGTCGCTGTATTCGGGATTATTTAGAAGTTTTAATTCCCCTTTTGCTGTGATGTTATCTCCTTGCGACAACTTATCAATCAGTGTGGTAAGTGATTTTATAACAATGTCAAAAATTCCGCTGAACTCTTCAACTTGTCTGCTCATTTCGTCTTTGTGGTTTTTGATGTTTTTTATCATATCTGCCACCGTGCAATCTTTGAGCGTTTGAGTTAAAAGGTTGCTTGCATCAATATAACTTTGTTGCGGAACACTTGCATCAGTTTCCATTGAATTGCTGATTATTCCGCTGTTTGTTTCAATCAAGATAAGTGCTTGCCCTGTTAAAAGTGGAATGATTTTTATATTTCTTATTGTAAGTTTTTCAAAGCCCTTGAGCATAACCACAGTTGGATAGTTTGTAGCCTTGCTGATTACTGAAGCAATTTCGTTAACCATATCTTCAAGATAAATTGTTCTTTTATTAAAAAGTGCATGAATTTCACTTAGAACATTTTTATCAAGTGGGATGTCTGCCATCATGGAATCAACATAAAAACGATATCCTTTGCTGGTTGGCACCCTGCCACCAGATGTGTGCAGTTGTTTTAAATATCCCATTGCTTCTAGTGCATTAAGTTCATTACGCAAGGTCGCTGTGCTTAAATTCTTTGCACACTTATGTTGAATTACACTGCTGGTTATTGGGCTTGCTTGTTGAATATAGTCTTCAACAGCGTTAAGAAGAATTTGCCTTTTCCTTTCACTTAGTTGCATTTCTTCCAAATATTTCTCCTCCTTTTAGCAAATATTATATTCAATTGTTAGCACTCTTATTCCTTGATTGCCAAAATTATAATACTATAATATTAGTTTGTCAAGAAATTTGTGTCAAATTTTTTAAATTTTTTTTAAGATTTTTAAACTTTTCCTTTTTCATTATATATAAGGTAAAAATTGTTAACATTTTTAACGCCTGATTTTTATAAAAGAAAAAATTTTAAAATTTCTAATTATTAATAGATTTAGAAAGAAAAAGTCAAATTATTAAAAAATCACCACTTATGCGGTGACTAAAATTTAATCTATCAACATAAAAAATTGCAAAATTATTGCGTTAGAAATGCTAAAATTTGTGATTTTTATGTGATTTTTTGTGATTTTTATAAGTTTTTGCTGTAAAAGTTTATCTAGCGCAGGCTTAAACTTTTCGCAAAAGTCTACATTAAAGATTTTATTGAAGTTTTGAATGTTAAGCCCTTTTTCTGTTCTTAGAGCAAGCATAATGCTTTCTTCCATTTTTGTTTTTTCAGTTTCTTTTTCAGCGTTTTGTGGTAAATAGTCTTTTGTTATGTAGTCAGTTAAATTGATTGTGTTTTCATAGTGCATTCCATCAATAAAGCCATATGCACCTGTGCCAATTCCCAAAAACTCACCTCTTGCCCAATAGTTTTTATTATGTTTGCACTCAAACCCAACTTTTGCAAAATTACTGATTTCATAGCGATGAAAACCAAGTTTTTTAAGTTCCAAATGTGCTGAATTATAAATTTCGTTTGATAAATCTTCATCTGGCAATACAACTGCTTTATTTTTGACAAGTTCAAAAAGTTTTGTTCCCTGCTCAACCTGCAAACCATAGGCAGATATATGTGTTACTTTTAATTTGGCAATTTTGCGAAGTGTTTGTCTTATGTTTTGCGGTGTTTGATTTGGCAAGCCCAACAGTATATCAGCGCTTATATTTGTAAAACCAAGCGTTTGAGCAATTTGCACCGCTTGATTGAACTGTGAAAAAGTGTGAATTCTGCCAAGTTGTTTTAAAACCACATCATCAGTGCTTTGAAGCCCAAAGGAAAGCCTGTTTACACCCGCCTTTTTCCACCAAATTGCTTTTTCTTTTGAAAAACTCTCTGGATTAACCTCGATTGTTATTTCTGCCTGTTTAGAAACTGAAAACTTTTGTTTTACATGGTTAATTAAATTAAAAATTTCTTCTCCATTTAACAGCGAGGGCGTTCCTCCCCCAATAAAGATTGTTTTTATTGTTCTATGTCTTAGTTTTAAAGCGTGATAATTTATTTCTTGTTTTACTTTTTCAAGGTATGCATGAAAAAACTTTTCACAATTAGGAAAAGAAACAAAGTTGCAATAGATACACTTTGACTTGCAGAAAGGTATGTGAATGTAGATTGAAAGATTTTTAGACATTTTTCTCTTTTCTTTATATATAGCACAAATAATAGACACCCTGATGAATATAAAAGTTGATATTTCTTGCACGACTTCAATGCGACAAAGAAAGATGCGTTATCAAAAAACTTTAAACACCGTATAACAAAAAGTTCTATTTATAGTGGTTTTATATTTGCAATAATTTTTCATAAATTTTATAATTTATTTTTCTTTTTATGTTAATTTATTTCATTTACATATGTTAAAAATACCATTTTATTTAGTTGTATTAAAAAATGACTTTTTAATTTATTAGTCTTAAAATATTAAACTTTTTATTCTTTTTGTGAGTAGCGCATAAAAAGCTCATAATTTTTATTAAAATATGGCAAAGACAATTCTTGGTCTTCTTCAAATAATTTAAAACCCAATTTTTCATAAAGCTTTATTGCATTAATATTATTTTTATCAACTTTCATACAGATTTGAAATTTTGGATTTCTTTTTGCAAGAAAATCAATGCCAGCTAACATAACTCTTGTGGCAAAGCCCTGACATCTTTTTTCCGCAATAGTTTGCAAACCTGTTATTAAAATTTTATTTTTCATATCAAAATTATTAATTCCGTATGAAAAATCAAAACGAGCAAGTGAAATTAGTTTTTCATTTTCCTTCAATATTACAATGATATTTCTTTTATCTGTTTTGAAAAAGTTTTCTAAAAAATATTTTAAATATGAAATAAATTCAGGCTTTGTTTCATAAACATTGGAAGCTTGTTTTATGAAATCTTTTTCACTGAGCATATCCTTTTTGCTTTGTAGAATTTTGATTTCTTGCATTTATTTTTCCTCTTGTGAATGTTTAATTTATATAAAAATTTATATTTTATGTGTTTTTAACACCAAAAACACACTTTTTGAGACTTTTTGTGCATAGTTTTTTGCAAAATCAGTTTTTATATGTTTTTTATTTGCACTAAAATTTACTGATAGTTGTTTATAGTTTATATTTTACTATAATTAAAATAACAAGTTTATAAGGTTTGACGAAATTATAATTTTTTAATTACAAAGTTTTGTAAAAATAAATTAGAAAAAATTTAATCAATTTTTAAAATATTTATAAATGCATCTGCTGGAACTTCAACCGAGCCAAGTGTTCGCATACGCTTTTTACCCTCTTTTTGCTTTTCAAGAAGTTTGCGTTTTCTTGTGATATCTCCTCCATAACATTTAGCAAGCACATCTTTTCTAACCGCTTTAACAGTTTTACGGGCAATGATTTTTCCACCAATTGCTGCCTGAATTGGAACTTCAAATTGCTGTCTTGGAATTACCTCTTTTAATTTCTCAGCAATTGCTCTTCCACGCTCTTGTGCGTGTTGTCTGTGAACAATTAAACTTAACGCATCACAGACTTCGCCTTTTAGCAGAATATCAAGTTTAACCAAATCGCTTGGTCTATATCCATTGATTTCATAATCTAAACTTGCATAGCCTCTGGACCTGCTTTTAAGCCCATCAAAAAAATCGTATATGATTTCATTAAGTGGCATATCATATTCAAGTTTTACTCTGTTATTATCCAAATATTGAACATCAACACTTTCGCCTCGTCTAAGTTGACAAAGTTCCATGATTGAGCCCATATATTCTGGTGGTGTATAGATGAAAACTTTTGCAAATGGTTCTTCCATTCTTGAAATATAACTTGGGTCAGGCAAGTTGCTTGGGTTGCTTACCGCAATCATGCTTCCGTCCGTTTTATAGACATGATAGTTAACCCCCGGTGCAGTTGTGATGATTTCAATGTTAAACTCTCGCTCTATTCGTTCTTGAATAACCTCCATGTGCAAAAGCCCCAAAAAGCCACAGCGAAAGCCAAAACCAAGCGCTGTTGAGCTCTCTGGCTGATAATCAAGAGCGCTGTCGTTGAGTTTTAGTTTTTCAAGTGCATCTTTGAGTTCATTATATTTGCTTCCATCAGCTGGGAAAATTCCAGAAAACACCACTGGCTGAACTTTTTTATAACCAGCAAGCGCCTCTTTTGTTGGGCTATCGGCGTTTGTTATGGTATCACCAACTTGGGTGTCGGCAATCTTTTTTATGCTAGCGCAAATATATCCAACATCACCTGCCCGCAAAATTTCTGTTTGCTTTGGTGATGGTGTAAAAAAACCAACCTCAGTTACCTCAAAAGATTTTTGCGTGTGCATAAATAAAATTTTATCTCCCGCCTTAACGCTTCCGTCAAAAACTCTAACCATGCAGACTGCACCCTTGAAGTTATCATAAAAACTGTCAAATATTAAACATTTAAGTGGCGCATCCTCACTCCCTTTTGGGCAGGGAATTTCATCAATGATGCCGTCAAGCACCTGTTCAATATTTATTCCCTCTTTTGCTGAAATCGCTGGTGCGTGCATTGCTGGAATTCCAATTATGTCTTCAATTTCTTTTTTTGCCTTTTCGACATCAGCAGACGGAAGGTCAATTTTATTTATAACTGGTAAAATTTCAAGTTTGTTATCGAGAGCAAGATATGCATTTGCCAAAGTTTGCGCTTCAACACCCTGTCCTGCATCAACAATTAGAATTGCACCCTCACAAGCAAGCAAAGAACGGCTGACCTCATAGGTGAAGTCAACATGCCCCGGTGTGTCTATTAAGTTTAAAATGTATTCTTGCCCATCTTTTGTATATTTCATTCTAGTTGGGGCAAGTTTGATTGTAATTCCCCTTTCTCGCTCTAAGTCCATGCTGTCAAGAATTTGATTGCTCATATCTCGCTTTGCAAGCGTTCCTGTTTTTTCAATCAATCGGTCAGCAAGAGTGCTTTTTCCGTGGTCAATGTGTGCCACTATGCAAAAGTTGCGAATAAATTTCTGTCTGTCCTGCATATTCTCCCCCATAAAAATGTAATAATAGTATAGCAAAAAAGTAGAAAAGTTGCAAGAATTTTATTGATGTTATAACTTTGATACTCTAAAAATTAACCTTAAAACTATACGTAAAAAATTTTTATTTGCAAAAAAGCGTTAGATTTATAAAAAATTGCACATTATTAGAAAAATAAATAATATTTTTGAAAAATATGACAAATTTGCTTTTGTTTTTATTAAAATAATGATATATTATTTATGTTAAATTATTAGGTTTTTTATTATAACATATAAAAAATTTAGATGTTAAAATCTTTTAACAAACATGATAGATTTTAAAAGAGGTTTTTATGGATATAAAAAATAGTTTTATTGTAAATCAGTTTATCGCCCACAGAGGTCTTCACAGCAAGGAATTTCCAGAAAATACCCTTGGTGCTTTTGAAAAGGCAATTGAAAAAAATTATGCAATTGAATTAGATGTTCATCTGCTTGCAGATAACACTGTTGTTGTTTTTCATGATAAAACACTTCATCGCATGACTGGTCAAGATGGATATATTGAGAACATGACATTTGACCAAATAAAAGACATCAAAGTTGGCGGAACTGATTATAAAATTCCAACTCTTGAAGATGTTTTGAAATTTGTTAATGGTCGTGTGCCAATTGTTATTGAAATTAAAAACTTTTCAAGAAAAAAGATTGGAACACTTGAAAATGAGGTTGCCAAAGAACTGCAAAATTACAAGGGTGAATATGCTGTTATGAGTTTTAACCCCTTTGTTGTTGAGTGGTTCAAAGAAAATCATCCAAAGATTATGCGTGGCATTCTTGCAACAGATTTCAAAAATGATTCAGGCGACCAAAAAACATCATTCTTTGAAAGATTTGTTCTTAAAAATATGCTTATGAACAAAAAAATTAAACCAGATTTTATTGCTTATTATTATAAAGCAATTCCAAACAGAGCAACAAAAAAATATAAAAATCTTCCACTTATTGCGTGGCCTGTTTCTTCTCAGGAAGAATATTTGAAAATAATTAAGCACATAGATAACATCATTTTTGAGGGCTTTGAGCCAAAAATTTAAAAAGGCATTATGCCTTTTTTATTTTGGTTTATATAACAATACTTCTTAAACTTAGATTTCCTGTTTTAAATTGTTTTTATGATAAGTTTAAACTCAAAAAAACTCTTTTAAGAAACAATTCCTTTCAAATTTTTATTATTTTTATTATTAAATTATTGCATCAGCAAAAGTTTTCGCATCGAACTCTTCAATATCCTCAAGCCCCTCGCCCGTGCCAACAAAGGCAACTGGTGTTTTGTATTCATCGCAAATAGCAAGCACCACTCCGCCTTTTGCTGTTCCGTCAAGTTTGGTGAGAATAAGACCGTCAAGTTCAATTGCTTCGTCAAAATATTCAACTTGACTTAGTGCATTTTGCCCAGTGGTTGCATCCAAAACAAGAAGTTTTTGATAACTGCCGTTCCAATTTTGAGATACAATTCTGGAAATTTTTTTGAGTTCTTCCATCAAATTTGTTTTGTTGTGAAGTCTGCCTGCTGTATCTACAATTATAACATCAACACCTTTTGCCGAACCGCTTTTGATTCCGTCAAACACCACACTTGCTGGGTCGCTTCCCTGATTGTTTTTCACAATTTTAACATTGTTACGCTTTGCCCATTCTTCAAGCTGGTCAGTGGCAGCCGCACGAAAGGTATCGCCAGCCACAAGCATAACTTCCTTTTTCTGCTTTTTATAATAATTTGCAAGTTTGCCAATTGTGGTCGTCTTTCCAACACCATTAACGCCAACAACCATTATAAGAACTGGATATTCTGTTTTTGGCATTTGGTTTTGGCTAAGCTCGTTGGCAATGATTTCCTTTAATGCATCCTTTACTTGCTCTTGAGTTCGAAGTTTGTTTTTTCTTGATACCTGTCTTAACTCTTCAACAATTTTTGAAGATGCGTTAACGCCAATGTCAGCAGATATTAAAACCATTTCAAGCTCATCAAAAAATTCATCATCAAGTTCGCCCTTTGACATGATGTTCATAATCTTGTTGCCAATTGCGTCTTTTGTGCGCTTGAAAGCCTGTGCTATTCTTGAAAAAATTCCCATATTAAAATTCCTGCTTTTATTTTAGTTTGATGCCTTTGCTTGTTTTTTGGTATCGCTAACCTTGATTGCATCACTAAGTTTAACAGATACAATCTTGCTGACACCTTCTTCCTCCATGGTTACACCATATAGAGAATCGGCAAGTTCCATGGTTGGTTTACGGTGAGTGATGACAATGAACTGAGTGCTTTCTGCAAAGTTGTGAAGATATTTTGCAAAACGCTCAACATTGGCATCATCAAGTGCAGCTTCAATTTCGTCCAAAAGACAAAATGGCATTGGACGAAGTTTTAAAATTGCAAACAAAATTGCAATAGCTGTAAGTGCTTTTTCTCCACCCGAGAGAAGTGTTAGGTTTTGAAGTTTCTTTCCCGGTGGCTCAGCAATAATTTCTACACCTGCTGTTAATATATCTTCCCCCTCAGACAGAACAAGCCTTGCATTTCCGCCCCCAAAAAGTTGCCTAAAAATCATGGTAAAATTACTGTTGATTTTATTGAACGCAACCTCAAATTTTTCGGTCATTTGCTGACTTAAATCTTTTATTATTACCACAATGTCTTGCTCGGCTTTGGTTAGGTCATCCATTTCTTTTACATAGAGTTGATAGCGCTCATCCATAAGCCTGCTGTCTTCTATTGCATTAACATTGACATATCCAAGTTTGTTGATTTCCTTTTTTATCTCTGAAATTCGCTGAGTTCCTTCTTTGTTGTCATAGTCTTCCATTCGCAAACTTGCTGCTGTGCTGTATGTTAGTTCATATTCCTCATAGATACGTTCTTTCATTATTTCAAGGTTATTATCAATTTGACCAAGTTTTGCTTCCTCTTGAAATTGTCTTTCCTGAGCCTTTGCAAGTTCAACATTAAGGCGTTCACGTTCCTCTTCCAACTTTTGCAAGATTTCGTGAATCTTATCTTTTGCATCGTCTAACTCTTTTTCTTTTCTTTGACAATCTTCAATCTCTTGTTGTTTTGCTCCAATTGCTTTTTCATCCTTAGACTCACCCAATGCTTTTGCTGTTTCAAGGCTTTTTTGATTTTTAATCAGCATACTTTGATTTTCGTCAATATTTTCATTCAGCATTGCCTGTTCGGAGACAAGGCGGTTAATATTTTCGTCTATGTTTGCAAGCAAACTTTCCTTTGTTGCAATTTGCACCCTGATTTCCATAATTGTTGCATTAAGCCTGTCACGTTCGGCACGAAGTTGTTCATTTCGAGTTAAATCAATATTCCCAGAACTGCTGATGTTTTCCTTTTGTTTTAACTCTGCCATATTTTTGATTTCATTTTCAAGGAAATTTAGTTTTGCGACAAGTTTTGATTGTTCTTCCTCAATTTCAGCAACTTCATTTTTAATTTCATCACTTTGTTGCTTGCAAGTGCTGTGAATATTTTCTTTCAGCCTTAAATTGATTTCACAAGTGTTAAGTTTGTCTGTTTCTTCATTAATTTTGTTTTCAAGGTCTTTTAGAGTGCTTGTATATTTTGTTAAAAGTTCTCTTTGGCTGGCAATCTTTGATGTGATGGCTTTCAGCTTTTCTTCAACCTCTTTTATCTCCCTATCTCTTGAAAGCAAGTTATTTATGGTGCTTTTTTTACTTCCACCAGTAATAGAACCTGCGGGATTGATTATATCACCGTCAAGAGTTACAATTTTGAAAGAAAACTTTGATTGTTTTGCAAGACTTAGGGCAACCTCCATGTTTTCGACAACAACAGTTGAACCCAACAAGCCTTGGACAATTGGCTGAATGGTTTTTTCAAAATTTACAAGCTCACTAGCAACGCCAAAACAACCCTTTGTTTTTAAAAGTGGTTTAAAACTGTCTTGAATATATTTTGCTTTAAGTGAACTGATTGGCAAGAAGGTTGCTCGCCCATAACTGTTTGCTTTTAGATATTGAACAAGCTGTTTTGCGTCATCTTCGTTTTTGGTTACCACATTTTGAACAGCAGAGCCAAGTGCCATTTCTATTGCTGTTTCATATTCTTTTGGCACTTTAATGAGGTCTGCAACAACACCAACAATTGCATTTTTAAGTTTGATGTTTTTATCACTATCTACCAAAAGTTTTTTAACAGTGCCGTTAAAACCCTCGTATTCAGCATGCATTTCCGCAAGCATTTTGCTTCTGCTTTCCAAACTTGCTTGTTGTTTTAAAAGTTCGCTTAACGTGTTTTGTTGCGCTCTTTCTTCTTCTTTTAGTTCAATGTTATTCTCTTGCAACGCCTTTATGCTTAAAATAAGGTTCTTTTGCTCGGCTTCGGCTTTTTCTTTGTCAAGTTTTGCCTCGCTTTCACTAAGTTTTAGCGTTTCGAGTTTTTTCAAACTGTTTTCTTTTCTTGCTGTTAGTTCGCTTTGACGCTCGTTACAACTGTTTTTCTGTTCTTCAAGTTTTGTGGCATTTGCCTTGATGTTGGAAATTTTGTCTATTTCGCTTAGAATTTGTTTTTGCGAACTATCTGCCTTTGCTTCAAGTTTAGACAACTCTTCAACCACTTGATTATATATGTTTTGCGTTTCATCTGCCTGTGAGTGCAAAAGGTTAAGGTTGGAACTTTCTTGTTGCTTTTGGTCTCTTAAAGATAAAAGTTCTTTGTTTATGTTTTCAAACTGTGCCCTATCTTGCTCAATTTCCTCTGTTAAACGAACAATTTGTTCGCTTACATAACCAATTTTTTCTTGAGCCAAACGATAGTCGCTTGATTCTTTTTCTAAGCCAACTGATAAATCAAGAATTTTTTGACGAAGAGAGGCAATTTCTCGGTCAATATCCTTGATTGTTTCCATGCTTTCGTTATGTCTTTGCACGGTATCTGCAATTTGAGTGTTTTTAAGATTTACTTCTTGAGCAAAGCCATCTATTTTATCTTGAATTGCTTGTTTTACATCGTTTGTGGTATCGTGCTGATAAAGATAACTGTTAACCTCTAAGATTTTGAGTTCATCACGCAAAGAAAGATAGATTTTTGCATCTTCTGCCTGTTTTTTGAGTGGTTTTAAGTTGTGTTCAATTTCACTCATTATATCTTGAATTCTGGTAATATTTTCACGGTAGCGTTCAAGTTTTCGCTCTGCCTCTTCCTTTCTTGCTTTAAATTTTGCAATTCCTGCAGCCTCCTCAAATATTGCACGCCTGTTTTCTGGCTTACTGCTGATGATTTCCTCAACTTTACCTTGACCAATAATTGAATAGCCATCACGACCAATTCCGCTGTCGTGAAGAAGGTTTGTGATATCCTTTAAAAGACAAGGCTGATGATTTAGAGCATATTCACGGTCACCAGAACGATAAAGCTTTCTGGTAATTACAACTTCGTCATAGTCGGTGTTAAACATCTTATCTGCGTTATCAAAAACAAGAGAAACCTCACAAAAAGAAAGCCCTTTTCTCCCCTGACTTCCTTTAAAGATTACATCTTGCATATTAGAACCACGCAAAAGTTTTGGGCTTTGCTCACCCAAAACCCAACGAATTGCATCGGCAACATTACTTTTTCCGCACCCATTTGGCCCAACTATTGCGGTTATTCCTGGGTTAAAATCAACCTTTAGTTTGTCTGCAAAAGATTTAAACCCGCTTACTTCCAATCGTTTAAAACTCATATTATCCCCTTATCTATTAGGGTTTGTTTTGCAACTTCTATTTCTGCTTGTTTTTTTGAGGTGCGTGTTGCAATTCGTCCCCTTTCTTTATCTATTAAAATTTGAACAGTATATTCTCTGCTGTGTGGTTTGCCTTCTTCTTTTAAAAGTTCATATGTTACCTTTTTTCCCTGATGTTGCATTGCTTCTTGAAGCATAGATTTATAGTCTGTTTTAAGTGTTATCTTTTTGTGTGCATTCACGTTATCTATGCCAAGTTTGTTAAGAGCATAGCCAAAAGCGGTGTGAAAATTGCTATCAAGAAAGATTGCGCCCAAAATTGCCTCAAACAAATCTGCCTGAACGCTTTGAAGTTTTTGCAGTTCTTCTGGCTTGCCATCTGTTACAAGCAAGAATTTTTCGATGCCCATTTTTGTTGTTACCTTGGACAAATTTTCTTCATCAACAAGATTACTGCGCATTTTGCTTAGATTGCCTTCTCTGTCTTTAAAATTTTTAAACAGAAAATCTGCAACCACCAAATTTAAAACTGCATCGCCAAGAAATTCCAGCCGTTGATTGCTTTCTATATGATGCGCATTTGCATATGTTATGTGAGTTAGTGCAGTTTTTAAAAGTTCTTGATTTTGAAATTTATATCCAAGTTTTTTCTCGACTTGCTCAAAATCAATTTTGCAAACCTCACTATTCTTCGCTGACATCAATGCAACCTTCTTTTGCTTGCGAAAGCGTTTCTTTTTTTAATTCTTCTTCGAACTCTTTTGTGTTTGGCTCGGTTTGAACTTCTTTCTGCTTCTCTTTTTCCAACTGCTCTTGCTTCTTTCCATTCTCAATTTGAGAACTGGTTTGTGCTTTTTGCTCTAGGCGTTCTATTGAAAGTTTTGCAATTTCTTTTTCAATTTCTTTGTTTATGTTTGCATTTCCAACTTCAAGCGCTTGGTCAATAACGGACAAAAACTGTTTTGCTTTTGATGAGCCATGTGCTTTGATTACAAGCCCCTTTGTTCCCAAAAGAACAGAACCACCAAGCCCTTCGTAGTCAAAACGCTTTAGAAGTTGTTTAAGTGGTTTTTTGATTAAAAGTCCACCAATCTTCCCCCTGAAACTGCCCATTAAAACATTTTTAATTTCTTTCATAAGCATTTTGCAAGCACCCTCGGTAGATTTTAAAAGCA
>CASEYA010000027.1 GCA_949291975.1 uncultured Christensenella sp. | reverse complement strand
TTCAAATTTTGTTTTATAATTTTTATTTTCTTTTTGACAGCGTTCTAGCAATGGCATCTTGCCAACCTTGATATTTTTGTGTCATAATATTAAAACTCTTTTTTGGCTTATAGACTTTTGCTGGTTTATACCTTTTTTTAAGTTCATCAATGTTTTTAAATGCACCTGTGGCAAGCCCGCACATATATATTGCGCCAAGGCTGGTGCTTTCTGTCTCCTGACAGCACTGAACATTAAGCCCAAGCAGATTGCTTTGATATTGCATGGTAAATTCGCTTTGCGAAACTCCGCCATCCGCACGCAAAATGCCTTTTTTCATTTCTAGGTCAGCATCTTTAAGCATGGTGTCATAGACATCTTTTACGCTGAATGCAATGCTGTCCAAAACGGCACGGGTAATGTGCGCAACCGTTGTGCCTCTGGTAATGCCACAAATCAGCCCACGAGCATTGCCGTCCCAATACGGAGCACCAAGCCCAGTGAATGCAGGAACAAAATATACTCCGTTTGAACTTGGAACCGAGTTGGCAAGACTGTCACATTCCGAGGCTTTTTTGATTATGCCTAAATCTTTTAGCCACTCTATGCTTGTTCCACAGTTAAAAACACTTCCCTCTAAAGCATAGGTTGGTTTGCCGTCAATCTGCCAAGCAATTGTGGTTATCAGTTTGTGTTTGCTGTAAACAATTTCTTGACCAGTGTTGAGAAGCAAAAAACTGCCCGTTCCAAATGTGTTTTTGCTGTCGCCTTTGTCAAAACACGCCTGACCAAACAGCGAACTTTGTTGGTCGCCAATAAGTCCAGCAATGGTAACAGAATGCCCCTTGTGCTTATATTCGCCAACAACTTTGTTGTTATCGACAATTTCTGGCAAAATGTTTTCGCTGATGTCAAAAAGTTCCAAAAGACTTTTGTCCCACTTTTTTGTTTGAATGTTTAAAAGCATGGTTCTGCTGGCGTTTGTGATGTCGGTTACAAAACTTTTGCCACCTGTTAGTTTAAACACCAAAAAACTTTCTATGGTGCCCACACAAAGATTTCCCGCTTTTTCCTCTTTTTCAAAGGCAGGAACATTGTCTTTTAGCCACTTGATTTTTGTTGCGCTGAAATATGCGTCTATAATCAGCCCTGTTTTCTTGTGAATGTCATTAACAACCTTTGTTTGCACGCTGTTACACAAATCGGCTGTTCGACGGCATTGCCAACAAATTGCGTTATAGATTGGCTTGCCCGTTTTTCTGTTCCATGCAACAACGGTTTCACGCTGGTTGGTTATGCCAATGCCAAAAAGTTCTTCGGGGCTGATTTTATTGAGCATCTTTTTCAAACAAATTTCTGTTTTTTGCCAAATTTCTTCGGCGTTATGCTCCACCCAACCTGGTTCTGGATAGAACTGCTGAAAACTTTGCGAGAAAGAAGAAATGATTTTGTTTTTCTTTACATCAAACAAAACGGCACGCACACTGCTGGTGCCCTCGTCAATTGCAATGATATAGTTTTTTTGCTTTTGCATTTTTCACCTCTTTTTTCTTATTATATCTATTTTAACAAATATTTACAAACAAAATAAAGCAACTTTTTTATTTCTTTGTTTTTTATTTCACTATTTTTGGGCAAAAATTACTAATTTTAAAAATATAAAAGTTTTTTATAGCTTTAAAACGAAAATTTTTCCTTTTAACTTTCTTTTCTTGTTTAAAAGAAAATTTTTAAATAGCAGTTAATTTTGTTTGCTTTTTAAAGCAAAATTAAGTAAAATATCTTTAAAGAGGTGAAGTTTATGAATTATGATGTTATTGTGATTGGTGGAGGCATTGTTGGCGCTTGCGTTTTTAACCAAGCGGTGCTAAAAGGAATGAAGGCGGTTTTGCTGGAAGCAGAAAACGATGTTTCTGCCTATGCCTCAAAGGCAAACAGCGGAATTGTTCATGCTGGATACGACCCAAAACCAAATTCCTACATGGCAATTTTTAACAGGCGAGGAAATGAAATGTATCCCGACATTTGCAAACGCCTTGGTGTTCCTTTTCTCAATTGTGGAAGCCTTGTTGTAACCACCGAGGAAAACAGGGCTAACCTTATGGCTCTTTATGAGCGAGGCAAGGAAAACAAAATTCCAAATCTAGAAGTTTTAGAGCGTGAAGAACTTTTAAAACTTGAACCAAATCTTGCAGATAGTATTTCTTGCGGGCTTTTTGCCAAGACTGCTGGGCTGATAAGTCCATATCTTGTTTGCATTGCACTTTGCGAAGAAGGCGTGGTAAATGGTGGAGTGGTAAAAACCAGTTTCAAGGTTAACAGCATAAAAAAGGAAAATAACTTGTTTGTGGTATCGAACGGCAAAGATGAAGTGCGTGGCAAATTTGTTGTTAACTGCGCTGGGCCAAATGTTAACGACATCAACAAACTTGTTGGAGCACCAACATATGACGTGCGCTATGTCAAGGGCGAATATATTTTGCTTGATAAATCACAACGTGGTTTTGTTAACCGCCCAATTTTTCCACTTCCAACCAAAGAGACAAAGGGAATTTTGGCAAACGCCACTGTTCATGGCAACATTTTGTTTGGTCCAACTGCCACACCTTGTGATAAAGAAGATACCACTGCCACAGAAGAAGGCACAAAAGAGATAAAAGAAAAAGCCTGCAATATTGTTAAAAATCCAAACTTTAAAAAGACAATCAAACTGTTTGCGGGTATCAGAGTTAAAATTGGAGATGATTTTGTTATCGGCAGAGTGGACAATGTAAAAAATTTCTATGAAGCAGTTGGAATTTGTTCTCCTGGTCTTTCAAGCGCACCTGCCATTGCTGAGCGTATTGTTGAACTTTTAATTGAAGACGGCGCAGAAACAAGAAAGATTAATTTTAAAAAGCGTAAGCCATATATAGACACCTCAAAAATGAGCAAGACAGAACTTGAAGAACTTATCAAAAAAGATGCAAGATATGGAAAAATAATTTGCAAGTGTGAAAACATCAGCGAGGGCGAAATTATTGATGCGCTTAATTCTCCACTTAAACCAACCTCGGTAGACGCCATTAAACGCCGTGTGCGAACAACCATGGGGCGCTGTCAAGGTGGATTCTGTTTGCCAAGTTTGGTTGCCATTTTGGCAAAGCACTTAAAGGTTAAAGAAGAGGACGTTACCCTTGACGGAGTTGGTGGCAACATTGTTGTTGGAGACATAAAGGAGGGCGACCGCTATGAAAACTGATGTTTGTGTTATTGGTGGTGGTCCTGCTGGATTGGGTGCGGTTAAAAGTGCGTGCGAAAGTGGGGCAAAGGTTGTTTTGTTAGAGCGTGAATATCGCCTTGGTGGAATTTTGAACCAGTGCATTCACAACGGTTTTGGACTGCACTATTTTGGCGAAGAACTCACAGGACCAGAGTTTGCACAAAGGCTTGCAAATGATGTTTATAATTCAAAGGCGAAAATCTTTCTTAATGCAACGGTTATCAAAGTAGAAAAGAAAGCAGACAAAAAGATGCAAGTCACGGCAGAAAGCCCAGAGGGCGTTTTGCAAATTGAAGCAAAGTGTGTGGTGTTTTCTGCGGGCTGTCGAGAAAAGCCACCCGCTGGAATCAATCTTTGTGGAACTCGCCCTGCGGGAATATATACTGCGGGTGCGGCACAAAAACTTGTGAACATTCACGGCAAAATGGTTGGAAAAAACATTGTCATTCTTGGTTCGGGAGATGTGGGGCTTATCATGGCAAGGCGTCTTACCTGCGAGGGCGCAAATGTTCTGGGGGTATATGAAATTATGCCAAACTGTGGCGGACTTGCCAGAAATGTTGCACAGTGTATAAAAGACTTTAACATTCCACTGCATCTTTCTACAAGCATTGTGGAAGTGGTGGGCAAAAAGCGTGTTGAGGGTGTTTATGTTGCACCAGTTAACCCCAATTTTTCCTTTGATTTAAGCAAAAAGGAATTTATAAAGTGCGATACTCTTTTGCTTTCTGTTGGACTTTTGCCAGAAACCGACCTTT
>CASEYA010000026.1 GCA_949291975.1 uncultured Christensenella sp. | reverse complement strand
CTTCCCGAAGGGCTTACAGGTTGGGAATTTATCGACATGATGGGACAACTGAGACACATTAGCGACAAAAAGAAATTGAATGAACTTTTAGAGCGTTTTGAACTTAGCCCAGTTGGCGAAACAAAAAAAATGAGCCTTGGAGACAAGCGAAAACTTGCAATTGTAACCGCATTCATGGCTGACCCAGAAGTTTTGGTGCTGGATGAGCCAACAAGTGGACTTGACCCAGTTATGCAACAAAACTTTATTGATTTTATCAAGGATGAGAAAAAAAGAGGTAAGACCATTTTGCTTTCTTCTCATATCTTTAACGAAGTTGAGGCAAGTTGCCAAAGAATTTCAATCATAAAAGATGGAACAATTGTTTCTACCTTTAATGCTAATGAGATAAAGCACAATCAAAACAAAAAATATGTCATTACCTTTAATGTTGCTGGTCAAGCGCAGAAATTTTGTGAAAGTTTGCCAAAATTGAATAAAAAAATTAGAGATTATGACAAAATTTATCTTGAAAGCTTTGACAAAAAAGATTTAACGGCAATTGTTGCGGTAAATGACAAAGATATTGATAAACTTGTTGAAAAAATCAGTGGCTTTGACATAAAAGATTTCAGCCAGAGCAAATATACTTTGGAAGACTATTTTATGCATTTCTACAAAGAGGATAAAAGATTTGGAGGTGTGTTTTAATGGAAGTAATTAAAGCGGAAAACCTCACGAAAGATTATAAAAACGGCAGAGGAATTTTTGACCTTAATTTTACCGTTGAAAAGGGCGAAACCTTTGGTTTTGTTGGCACCAATGGAAGCGGAAAAACAACAACCATACGGCACATCATGGGGTTTCTAAAACCAGACAAAGGCAGTGTTACCGTCATGGGCATGGACGCTTGGAAAAAGGCTTGCGAAATTAAAAAATTTGTGGAATATGTCCCTGGAGAAATTGCTTTTCCCGACCTTTTGACTGGAACAGACTTTTTGAAAAATCAGGCAGAAATCTTGGGGCTTAAAGATATGACATATGCAGATTATATTATAGAAAGACTGCAACTGGACCCATCGGCAAATTTAAAACGAATGAGCAAGGGAATGAAACAAAAAACTGCAATTGTTGCGGGGCTTATGGCAGACAAGGACATTTTGATTCTTGACGAACCAACAACTGGACTTGACCCACTTATGCGACTTAATTTTTTGGAACTTGTTCAGGAAGAAAGAAAAAAGGGCAAGACCATTTTGATGAGCAGTCAAATGTTTGATGAATTAGAGCAAACATGTGACAAAGTTGCACTGATTTTCGAGGGGCATATTGTGGACATCGCAGATGTTAATAAATTAAAAAATTTGCCTTATAAGATGTATAAAATTGAGTTTTTAAAGCGAGAAGAATATGAAAAGTTTAAAAAACTTAAATTTGAAATTGTTCGTGACCAAGAAAAATACAGCCAAGTTACAGTAAAACTTAACAACAATGATATGCACAAACTGTTGCAAACGCTTAAAGATTATCATCTTAAATTTATTTCAGAAGTAAATTATAATTTGGAAAAATATTTCATGGAAGTTTTGAAAAAACACAAAGAGGAGGTTAAAAATGCAACTAGTAAATAACGCACTTTTCAAGCAGTCAGCAAAAGCAAATTGGATGCGTTGGACTGTTGTAACAGTGGCAACCTGCGTTATGCTGGCAATTGTTATTATTGTGCTTGGAAATCTTGGGATAAATGATATTCGTGATTCACTTAAAAATGTGTTTACCGAAGCAAATCAAGAGTCCGAACTTAAAGAAGAATCTATTGATGCCTATGATTCATATTTTACCATAATGGAAAACTATGACGGGCTTTATGGAATGCTGAATATAAATCTTAGTGGAACTGTTGGCTCAAAAATTGAAGATGCTTGCTTGCAGTTTGATACAAATTATCAAAATTTTGTAACTGAAAATAATAGAGAGCCAACCGAGTCCGAGCGTCAAACAATTATTGATAACACCGTTCAATCTTTTATTGATTCATTTGGTATTCCAGAAAGTTTGATAGAACAAATGTTGCCAAGCATGGCAAATGGCATGACTTTGGATGAACTTAAAACCATGTTGGCAGGAATGATTGACTATTATGACACCGAATATGTTGAACCTACCGAGGATAAAACAGAATATCCAGTTGTTGATAACTATTTTGCCAAACAAATCTATGATGAGGCATATGCTAGAGAAATAGCAGAAGAAGGTGCCACTGAGGAATATGCAACCAGCAGGGCAGAGGCTGCTCAAATTATGGCAATTGATATTGTTAAGCAATATCAAGCAGACTTTGCAAGTGCAGGTGGAACATATGAATATAACGCAAGTAACTATATAACCATTGCAACCAACTATGTAAACGACACAATGTATAGCAATGTTTATGATATTTTTATTGAGGACGGACAAACAGAAAGTGATGCAAGAATAAATGCCGTTGCAGTAAAGGTAATTTCAAACAGCGCAATTACAACATATCGAATGCTTTTAACAGATAAAGATTTTGCTTTAACAGTTGATACCGAGGTTACAACAATTCAAGATGCCGCAAGGGCAGAGGCTTGTGAAAGCATTACCGACCAAATTCCAGAACAGGTGGCTGCTGCTCTTACCGAACTTGGAGATATGGATATATATGGACTTATAATCGGTTCTATTTTCTATCGAATTGCAGGACTGTTGCTTCCAATGGTGTTTGTTATCATGACAGCCAACTCTCTTCTTGCTGGGCAAGTTGATTCTGGTTCAATGGCGTATGTTTTATCTACACCAACAAAAAGAAGAACGGTTTCAGTAACTCAAATGTCATATCTTTTGGTTTCACTTTTTGTGATGTATGCAATTTTAACGGTGGTAAGTTTGGTATCTGTTTGGGTGGTTGGCGGAAATGCCTTTGCAATTAACTATGGCGAGATTGCACTGTTTAACCTTGGAGCATTTTTGACCATGTTTGCATTTGCTGGGTTCTGTTTTATGTGTTCAGCAATTTTCAACAGGTCAAAACATTCGCTTTCAATTGGTGGTGGTCTGACCATATTCATGCTTGTGTGCACCATTTTGGGACTGTTTGGTTCAAATGTTGTGCCAAGCGCAATGCGAATTGATGCCATGAATTTCTTTAACTTTTTATCCATTATAACATTCTTTGATACAGTGTCTATTTTGAGTGGGGGACTTGATTTCTTGTGGAAATTTGGAGTTCTTCTTGGAATTGGAATTGTGTGCATAATAATTGGTATTTTCCGCTTTGATAAAAAAGATTTGCCTCTTTAATGAAATATTTTCAAATAAAATTGCTAGATGAGCAAATAAACTAAAAATCTCAGTTTGTGATTTTTGAAATTAACATAAAAAGGAATTTGATATTTTGGAAATTTTTCCAGTGCCTCAAATCCCTTTTTTATTTTGATAATTTCACGATTTGTGGTGGTTGGCTGTTGTTTTTGATATGTTAAATCATGTTTTTTATAGCATTAAATGATTATTTTTGTTATTTAATGTTATTTTTGCTTTGTAATTTTATATATAAAGATTTTTATAAATAATTGGCAAAAGCATAATTTTTTGATTGAATTTTTGAAAATTTAATGTGGAAAAGTGTATTGTTTTTGTGGAAAAGAATATTTATTAATCTTGCATAACTTTGGCGTGATAAAGGGCTTGTTAAAATGAATCAACCTTGTGCGCTGTATAATAAAAAATATTTATTATTCTCGCATGACTTTGGCGTGATAAAGGGTTTGTTAAAATAAATAAACATTGAGCGCTGTATAATAAAAGATATGATTTATAACGTAATATAAGCGGTTTATAAGGTAATTTTTTGGGTGTAACATTGAGCGCTGTCATTGTTTTCGTCAATTTTTAATTGACTAATAGGGTTTGTTAAAATAAATAAACTTTGTGCGCTGTATAACAAAAGAATTGGTGTAATATTTCTTTAAATTATCTTGACAATGTTCTTGTGTGATAAATATGCTTTTTAGTTTTAATAAGAAAAAGACTGTATAACAAAAAAGATGCAATTTTTTTGCATCTTTTTCATTTCTTCTAGCCAACAACAAGTGGAACAATAAGACCAGCGATAATGACCAAAAGAACAACAAAGTAAAGCACTTTCCAAATGGCTGGTTTTGGCTTTACATAGCGCCAAGCAAGAATTGCAACAATGCAAATCATAGCGGCTGCTGCAATGTTTGATAGCGCTTGAACTACCATTGCGTTTACTCCACAAGCAGATAAAATTAATCCAATCAAATAGATAATTGCAGCGGCACAAAGAAGCCAAAACGAAACTTTATTAAGTCCCCATTTTGAACCAGAACTTCTTGAACTTCTTGAACTTGAAGAAGAACTTGAAGAACTAGAACTCTTTGTCTTTTTTGAACTTGCCATTTTTCACTCCTTTTAAGTAATTAAAAAATTAATTACACCAACACTGATTTTTATAAATCATTGTATCAGTCTAATAATACAACATTTTATTCATAAAAGCAACAATTATGCATGAAAAATCAAACAATTTTCTTTAACTTTTTTTGTCATCATTAAAGACGCTTTTTTTTGCTTCAATTTTTAAAGTTTATGAAAATTTTCTGCTGTAAAGTTTATATTTAAAAAATTTTGTAATTTAATATATTTTTATGTAAAAACTTTACTTTTTAGCATATTATTGTTATAATGAAGCAAAGAGGTAATTGTTATGAGTAAATATAAAAAAGATAAATCTTTAATGCTGTTTTTTGCAATTTTGTTAAGTGTGCTTTTTGTGGCTGGAATTCCCGGAATTGTTTTGTCTGCTGGTAAAAGTGCAATTTTGCTTGCTTTATCAATTATTTGTGTTGCGGCTGGGTTTTATGTTATGCCAATTTTGTGGATTCAGTTTGGTTCACTTTGTTCACTTGGCAGACTGATTTTTGCGGTGGAAAATGAATATATCTACACAGTAAAAGATTTGGCAATTTATCTTAACAAAGACGAAAAGTCAGTGAGAAATGAGATTAATACTTGTATTCGAAAAAGATATTTAACAGGATATCTTTTTGACGGGGAAACACTTACTCTCAACGAAAACAAAAAGGTTGGCAAAACAGTTAGAACAGTTGTTTGTTCTGGATGTGGTGCAACAGTTAACATCACAGACGGAATGAATAGGTGTGAATATTGTGGTAAACCAATTAAAATGGAAAAATAATGTTAAAAAAGTCACTATTAAGTGACTTTTTATCTTTTTATAAACTTTTTTAAAAGTTAATAAACAGTTTTTTATGCTTTGTTTAAGGTTTGTTGCTTACTGTTTTATCTTTTGCGTTTTGTTCAGCATTTTCTTTTGGTGTGATGTTTGTGAGTATTGTGCCACAATATTCACACTTGTTGCTGTTATTTGTTGGAGCATTGCAGTTTGGACATTTGGTTGGCAAATCTTGATTGTTAGAGGTGCTTATGTTGTTTTGTTCCAAAACGCCAGTTTGCATTTGTTCGTTTTGTTTTGATTGCAAATTGATTTTTCTCAAATTTCCTTGCGCCATTGAGGTTAATATGCCTCCAATTATAAATGGAATAATAAAAATTGTTGGAGAAATTTTAAGTTCAGCAATGCCGACTGTTGTCATACGATGTGCGCAGAAAATAAAGCCAAAAAAGCCAACAACAATCAAGATTATTCCTATGATAAGAAGAATTGTGAAAACGATTTTGCTTTTACTTTTCATTTAAACATCCTTTTAGTTTTTAAATTTTATCTAAAAAGTTGGGTTTTTTGTTGGTCGTTTTGTTTGTTTATTGACTGGTTCATTTTTGTTATTTGATGCTTCAAAATTTTTTGCTAATTCTT
>CASEYA010000025.1 GCA_949291975.1 uncultured Christensenella sp. | reverse complement strand
CCTTGATAAAGATTCAAAAATGCAAAGTTTTGAAAAATCAATGCCAAAGGTTAAAACCAATGAAGATGCCTCAAAAGCACTTGACAGCGCAATGGAAGATGCGGGATATGAAAATCTTGTGCCACCAGAAATTGTGGACGACGAAAATCAAATCATTGATATTTTCGAAGATGAAGAAGAATAGTTTATGTTTACAAAAATGATTAAATATGCTTGTAAAAATAAACTGATTGCATAAAAAAAGATAAATAGGCATAATTATACATAATAGTTTTCAAAAAATTATTTACATTCTAGAAATTTTGTGCTATAATACTTGTGTAAAGGAGAAAAATTATGAACACAGAACAAGTTAAAGGTTTAAAGCAAATGGGTATTGCTGTTACTGAAGATGCAAGACAAGTTGTGGGTGCGGCAACCGCTTTTGGCTGGCAACCTGTTAGAATAGATGGACACATTATGGTGTTGGGGGTATACGACAAACAACCTTTAAGCATTATTGACAGTAACAAACCAATAGATAGAACAGATGAAGGAAAAATTGTTTTCTGGCCAATAGATTTAGAGGGTGAATATTCAAGCCAAGAATCAATGAAGTTTTGCCGTGGTAAGATAATTGAACCAATGCAAACTGCTCAATTTGGAACCAAAGCGCAGGCTTCGTTTAATGAAGCGTTAAAAATGCTTGTTGCTGGCGATTATGAGCGTGCAAGTCTTAAAATGCAAGAGGCAGGAAGAGGTAATTCGCATTATTTAAGTGTTCAAAAACACATTAATACTTCACTTAATAAACTCACAAAGACACAAACAGAATCAATCAATTTCTAAAAAATAACTTTAAATCAGGTTTGTAATATGAGATAAATATAAAAGAATGGATAAATTTTGAGTCCATTCTTTTCTTTATTGTAAAAAAGTGAAATAAAGTTTTTGTCTTTATTTTTTAGATTTATTCATAAAAATTTATTTTTATACAAACCAATTGCCCTAAAACAAGGCGTTTCACAAAATGTTATGCAATGTCAAATCAAATTAGCAAGTTTTTTTATTTTTGTGAAAAGTGCACAAAAATGATAAAACTATATATTGGGTTTTTAAAATTTTGTTGACACAATATATTGTGTTTTGATATGCTTTTTATAAGCAAACGGAAAAAGCCTTGTTTGCGAATATTGGAGGGTTAAAATGATTAAACACATTATGAAAAGAGATGGCAGACTTATGGAATTTGATGTTTCTAAAATAGAAAATGCCATTTTAAAGGCTATGAACGCTATTGGTCAAAAGGAGATTGAAGATTGCAAGCGACTGGCAAAAATTGTTGAGGCAGAGGTTGAAGTTAAGTTCAAAGACAAAACTCCAGATGTTGAAAGCGTGCAAGACATTGTTGAAATCACACTTATGAATAATGGCTATAACAATGTGGCAAAAGAATATATTCTTTACAGAGCAAAACGCTCCAAAGTTCGTGATATGAACACAAGTTTGATGAAAATCTATGACGAAATCAACTCGGTTGATGCTTGCGACAGTGATTGCAAGCGTGAAAACGCAAATGTTGATGGCGATACTGCCATGGGCACCATGCTTAAATTTGGTTCAGAAGGGGCAAAAGACTATTTTACAAAATATATCTTAACACCAGAACAGGCAAAAGCACATACAAGTGGTGACATTCACATTCATGACTTTGATTTTTATACTTTGACTGAAACGTGCTGTCAAATTGACATTGTTAAACTGTTCAAAGGTGGTTTTTGCACTGGTCATGGTTATTTAAGAGAACCAAACGACATCAGAACATATGCTGCTCTTGGCTGTATTGCTATTCAAGCAAACCAAAACGACCAGCATGGTGGTCAAAGCATTCCAAACTTTGATTATGGTATGGCGCTTGGTGTTGTGAAAACATACAAGAAAAATTATATCAAGAATTTTGCAAAGGCCTATCAGCTTATTACAGGTGGCAGTTTAACACTTGAAGACATTAAAAAAATCATAAAAGACATAGAGAAAAATGATGGTGTTTATCCAAAATTACAGCAAGTTGATGCAAAATATGATGAACTTGAAAGAAAGGCTTTCAAAGATATTGACGACAAAAACTTTGAAAAAATCAAAAATTTTGCAACAAAGGAAGCCGAAAGAGAAACAGACAACGACTGCTATCAAGCAATGGAGGCTTTTATTCACAACCTCAACACCATGCACAGCCGTGCAGGAGCGCAAGTTCCGTTTTCCTCTATTAACTTTGGAATGGACACCTCTCCAGAGGGTAGAATGGTCATAAAAAATGTTCTTCTGTCTGTTGAGGCAGGTCTTGGCATGGGTGAAACACCAATTTTCCCAATCAGCATTTTCAGAGTTAAAGAGGGTGTTAACTATAACCAAGGCGACCCAAACTATGATTTATTCAGGCTTGCAGTTCGTGTTAGCGCAAAAAGACTTTTTCCAAACTTTTCTTTTGTGGATGCACCATATAACCTTAAATATTATAAAGAGGGTCACCCAGAAACCGAAGTTGCATACATGGGCTGTCGAACCAGAGTTATGGCAAATGTTTATGACCCAACAAAAGAAATTACATTTGGAAGGGGAAACCTGAGTTTTACCACCATAAATTTGCCACGCATTGCAATTAAAAGCAAGGGTGACCAAACCAAGTTTTTTGCAGACCTCGAGTCAAAACTTGACCTT
>CASEYA010000024.1 GCA_949291975.1 uncultured Christensenella sp. | reverse complement strand
CCGCCACCGCTGAAAACAATTCCAGTTTTCAACTTTTTTGGCTCTTGGTTTTTCTCATTTTTAAATAAACCTTTTAAAAAATCTAAAAACTTCATATTTTTCCCTCTATTAAGATGTTAGCACAAAAATTAAAAAAAATAAAGAAAAAAGAGGCAATTTTTACCCCTTTTATCTTATATTTGTCAATTTATATTACAGAATGACAATTTTGCCTAGTTTATATTACTTGCCCTCTTGTTTTTTCTTTTCTTCTATTGCCTTTTCAACCTCGGCAATATCAGCAAGAATTTCTGCATTAACCTTCTTTAATATCTTGTTTGTCTTTTCAAGAATTGGGAAGCGGTCTTTGTTTGCGTTCATAACATCTTCACAGTGTTGAACAGAAAGTCTTAAACCGTCTAGAAGGTCAAGGTCTTCGTTAAGTTTCTTTGCCTTTTCTTCATCTATATCAACATAGTTGTTAACACCATAGAGAATAACCTTTTGTCTTGCAACAATTGCTTCTCGTCTTGTGAGTTTTGCTTTGTCTTTTTCAAGTGTTTTCTTAACTCTTGCAAGAGGGTTATATTCTTTTTTGTTTTCTCTTAGGTCTTTTTTGTTGGCTTTGAGTCTTTCGTTAAGCATTTCAAGTCTTGCTTCAAGTTGTTCAAGGCTTTCGTTTGAATAGATTGAAGACATATCGCTTACAACCACTGAATTTGCTTGCTCTTCTTTTAATTCTTCAAGGCGTTTCATTTCTTCTTCTAGTTGTTTTCTTTGTTCTTCAAGGTTTGCCTTTTGTTCTTCAATTTTTGCTTGTTCTTCTTCTAGTTCTTTTCTGCCTTGTTCAAGTTCTTCTCGCTCTTTTTCATAGTTGATGTCTTCTTCCTCTGACTTGTCGAGTTCATCAAACAGATTTGTTTGTCCTTCAATCAAAACGCTGTCTTCTTCTTGTTTTGCCTCTTCTTTTTTGATTTCTTGTTTTGGTTTTTCTGCTACAACAGGTTTTTCCTCTTTTTTGTAAAGAGCATTATATTCTGCAACGCTTTCTGTGTTAACCTTTTCGATGATTTTTTCTAGTTCTTTGTCGCTAACCTCGTTTACAGCAGGTTCGTTTGAATCACTGAAAATCTCATCAAACCCATCGAAGTTTGCCTCTGTTTTTTTATTATCTTCAATTGTTTGTGACTGAAGATTGTTAACATTATAATCAATTTTTGTTTTTTCCTCGGCTGCTTTTTGCTCGTTCCAAGAAATGCTTTGCTGATTATTCTGTTCGTTAACAAGTTCGTTGTCAAGTTCATTTGTTTCAAGAACAGTTGGACGAACTGTTTTTTCTTTTGAACCCTTATCTTTGACTTTGTTTTCTGTTTTAGAATCTTTGCCCAAACCTGTTATGATTAGATGAGCAACAAGATAGACAATAATTGCACCAACAACTACCACACCAATTATTGCTAAAATGTTTAAAAAAGTTGACCACATTTTTTTACTCCTTTGAATTTTAAGTGGTGGAAGCGATGGGAATTGAACCCATGTCCAAATGAACTCTTTATAACCACACTACACGCTTAGTTGTTTTTTTATTTCACCAAAGTTATCTAAAACAACAAACATCTTTGGCTAGCCGTTTTACAATGTGAAGTCTGGCAAACTTCGCAAGGTTGATTGGTTTTTTAAGGGTCTAAATGCTTGCAACCAATCACACATCATTTAAACCTGTCTTATCTTTAAGACTTCTTATGCGTAAGCAACTGCACCATAGGATGAAGTGCTTGCATAATTTACAGTTTTATTTTCTGCGTTTATTTTGTGTTTTCGTTTGTAACGCAGACGAACCTGCGACGTGCGTAATTAAAAATCCTTCACCTGTCAAAACCAACACGCCCCCTAAGTATTATGGCTTTGCATCTTTAATTTTTGTTGAATATTTCTTTCTGTATCCCTTTTTTTGATGCTTTCTCTTTTGTCGTGAAGAAGTTTTCCCCTGCATAGTGCAACTTCAAGTTTTACATATTGTCTGTCAAGATAGACTCTTAGGGGAACACAGGTAAGCCCTTTTTGCTCAACTTTTCGCTGTAAATCAAGAATTTCTTTTTTATTAAGCAAAAGTTTTCTTGTTCTTCTTTCATCTGGCACAAAATTTTTTGTCTGGCTGAATGTTTTAATAAACATATTGTGAATAAACGCCTCGCCATTTCTGAATGTTATAAAACTTTCGTTTATGCTAACATTCTTTTGCCTTATGCTTTTAACCTCACAGCCAACCAAAGATATTCCAGCATTAAATCGTTCAAGGACAAAATATTCAAACTGTGCTCGTTTGTTAGTAGCGATGTTTTCCATTTCTACCTCTCGTATTATATCACTATTTAATAAAATTTTCAATACCTTTTTAAAAAATTACAGAAAAAAACGCAAAAAATCAACTTTTTTCATCATTTTTTACAATTTTGAAATTTATTTGACGCTTTTGAAGATTAACTTCGACAACTTCTACCTTGACTTTTTGACCTAATTGAAAACTGTTTTTATTGCCTTTGAGAAGATATTGGTTCTCAATATAAGTATATACATCGAAAGGCAAATCTGCTTCTGCACAAAGCCCTTCAACTGTGTTAGGAAGTTCAACAAACACCCCAAAAGTGTTAACTCCGCTGACAATACCCTCGTAAACTTCTCCAATTTTATTTTGCATAAACTCGGCTTTTTTAAGGTCATCAACCGCTCTTTCTGCCGTTTCGGCAAGTTTTTCTCGGTCGCTGGACTCAATGCTTGCTGTAACAACAAAATCTTTATAAAACTCAATTCTGTTATAATCAGCCTTGTTAAGCACACAATTTTTGAGTATTCTGTGAACCATTAAATCAGGATATCTTCGTATTGGTGAAGTGAAATGACAATAAAACGGAGCAGCAAGTCCAAAATGCCCAAGATTTTCGCTTGCATATCTTGCTTTTTGCAAAGAGCGAAGCATAACTTTGTTTACAACGGTTTCGTAATCTTTGCCCTTTATGCTGACAAGCAAGTTTTGTAAATCTTTTGGTCTAACACTTTCTGCCTGACCTTTTATGTGAAGACCAAGACTAGATACAAAAGCAAAGAAATTGCTCATTTTGATTGCATCTGGTTGCTCGTGAACACGATATACGCATGGCAATTTTCTTTCGCAAATATCTTTTGCAACCACTTCGTTGGCGAGAAGCATAAAACTTTCTATGAGTCTATGTGCAGTGTTTCGCTCGTATTCTACCACATCTACAACAGCGCCAAATTCGTTGAGAATGATTTTTGCCTCTGGAACATCAAGGTCAAGTGCACCTCTTTTTTCACGCAATTTAAAGAGGACATTATGAAGTTCTTCCATAATTTTGAATTTTTGCACTAAATTTTCATATTTTTTGCAAGTTTTTTCGTCATTTTGCAAAATTGCATAAACATCGGTATAGGTCATGCGTGCACAAGACTTGATGACACCTTCACAAATTTTATAGTCTGTTACCTTGCCTTTTGAATCTATATTCATAACAACAGACATGGTAAGTCTTTCTACGTCTGGGTTTAACGAACAAATTCCGTTGCTCAGTTCAACGGGAAGCATTGGCAAAACACGGTCACAAAAATATACGCTTGTGCCACGCTTTAATGCTTCGCTATCAAGTGCTGAGCCAATTTTTACATAATGACTTACATCGGCAATGTGAACACCAAGTTTCCAACCGTCTTCAGTTCTATCTATGGAAATGGCATCGTCAAAATCTCGTGCGTCCTCGCCGTCAATGGTCACAATTTGTTCTTTTGTGAAGTCAACTCTGCCCTCTTTGTCCTCTGGGCGAACAACATCTGGAACACTGCGTGCTTCTTTTAACACTTCTGGCTCAAACTCTTCATAAAGGTTATATTCACGAATGATAGACAGAATATCAACGCCTTTGCCGTTTGCATTACCAAGAACCTCGACAATCTTGCCCTCAGGATTTTTGCCATCTTTGTCGAACTTTTCAATTCGAACAACAACTTTGTCAAGATGCTTTGCTCTGATTTTTTTATCAAGTTTGACATAAATATCACTGAAATTATGACTATCGTCTGGTTTAACAAAGGCAAATTTTGGGTTTGTCATTAAAAGGGTTCCAACAATGTTTTCTTTATTCCTTTCAACAATTTTAAAAACTTCGCCCTCTTGTTTATCATCTTTTGTGATTATTTTTATAAGAACAATATCTTTATTTAGTGCGTTTTTAAGTTTTACATGAGGAATAAAAACATCTGGCTGGTCACTATCGAGTAATTTACAAAAAGCAAAACCTCGGGCATTACCAATAAGCCTGCCCTTGTGAAGTCCAAGTTTACTTGTTGCAATTATCTTTTGACCACCAGTCAAAACAAGTTCGCCTTGCTTTAAAAGCCTTGAAATCTCAGCAAAAACCTCTGCATTATCAAGATTTAATGCAGTGCTGATAACACGGGAAAGTTCGCCTTGTTTTAAATAGTCAAGGTTGTTGGTTGTTATGTATTCTAAAATGTTTTCCATGTAATTCTCCTTTTTTTATAAAACGCAAAAAGAGGACAACAACATGTCCTCCTCTAATATTATAAATCTGCCTGAACAATTGACCATAAAATGAAATATACAATTGTGAAAACTGCAATCAAAACTCCAAGAGCAATGGTCCATTTTTTAAGTCTGCCTTCCAGCGTTTTGCCTTTGTTTTGTGCATAATAGGTTTCTGTTGTTCCACTTAGTGCATTAAATCCGCCACTGTTTCCTTTTTGGCAAAGCACTAAAACGATGATTGCAATAGCACATACAGCAATTAATGCAATCAGCACAATTTTTGTATAGGACACAAAATTTGCAAACGCTGCAGATACACCAAGCATATTAGCCATTGAGCCGAACATAATTCCTCCAAAAATATAAGTAAAATGATTGTATCACAAAACTTTTAACTTTTCAAGTGAATTTTTAATATTTTTTTATCTGAGCCACACATAAAGCATACAAAGTGTGAAAAATAGTATAAAAAGAACTAAAAATCCATATCTAATTGGTGATTTTTCTGCATCTTTTTTTAAGTTGAGTGTTTTTGCCAAGGCAAAAAACGCAAGTGCTAAAAAGACAAGTATAAGAATATACCTTAGATAATCAGGTATATCTCTAAACAATGTATTAATTATGCTGTTAAATGCATCAAGCATCAAAAAACTCATTTGCTACTCCTATATAACAAATATTACTTTATTTAAACATTGTTTGTCAAGATTATTTCATATTTAATGAATAAAATATCAAAAATTTTTAACAAAAATCAAATTTATTGCAATTATTTTATCAGTGAAGGCGCATCCATTTCCTCAGGAACAGGGAAATCCATGATTTCTAGAACTGTTGGAGCAAAAGAAGACAGAGCAAAAGTTCCTTTTTTGAACTTGATACCCTTATCGGTAACCAAAAATGGCACAGGGTTTTTTGTGTGAGTGGTGCTCATGCCCGCTTTAACACGCATATCTTCAATATTCCCATGGTCAGCAGTAATGACGCATTCATAACCCATGTTAAGAGCAGCAGTAACAACTTTTTCAAGTGCTTTATCAAGTGTTTCAAGTGTGCTTATGCAAGCGTTATAGTCACCAGTATGCCCAACCATATCTGCATTAGAAAAATTAACAAGAATAAAGTCATATTTAAGTTTTACCAAAGCATTTTCAACTGTTTGAGCAATTTCTGGCGCTTTCATTTGTGGGAATTTTGCAAAATTATCAACATTTTCGCTTTCAATTAAAATTCTATCTTCACCCTTTGGTGCTTTTTCTATGCCACCGTTAAAATAGTATGTTACATGTGCATATTTTGTTGTTTCACTGACTTTTAGTTGCTTGCAACCAAGTTTGCTTAGATATTTTGAAAGAGTTAAATGTGTGGTTTCGGCAGGAAAGGCAACTTTTACTGCCTTAAACTTTTTATCATATACAGCCATTGAAACGCAAGTAACAGGCTTTATTGCTCGTTTGAATTCAGTAAATTTTTTACTAAAAAAAGCATTTGTTATTTGACGCATACGGTCAGGTCTGAAATTGAAGAAAAATATTTCATCTTTATCTTTCATGCCCTTATATCCGCCCACTGCATATGGAGGCAAAAATTCATCACTGGTTTTCTTTGCGTATTCAAGGTCAAAAGCCTGTTGAAAGGTTTTAACCTTTTTACCTTTGCCAAGAGCAATAAGATTATATGCCTCTTCTGTTCTGTTCCACCTTTGCTCTCTATCCATGGCATAAAATCTTCCACAAACAGTAGCAATTTCGCCAATTTTTAACTGTTTTATTTCCTCTTGAACACGCTCTACAAACTCACGACCAGAATCTGGCGCTGTGTCTCTGCCGTCTGTTATGCAGTGAATTTTTACATTTTTAAGCCCCTTATTTTTTGCCAATTTTAAAAGGCTTAACAAATGATAAATAGAACTGTGAATTCCCCCATCAGAAACAAGCCCAACAAGGTGCAAGGTCGAGCCATTTTTTTTAACTCTGCTCATTTGCTGAGTTATTACACTGTTATTGAAAAAGGAACCATCTTTGATTGCCTTGTTTATTCTCATAAACTCTTGCAAAATACATGTTCCCGCACCAAGATTAAGGTGCCCAACTTCACTTCCACCCATTTGTCCCTCAGGCAAGCCAACATATTCTTCGCTTGCCTGCAAACTTGTGTGAGGATATGTCTTTAACAAATTTTTCCAAAAAGGCATTTTTGCCTCTTTAACTGGATTACTTTCACTGCTTTCGTTTATGCCAAAACCATCTAGAACAATGGCAAGAACTGGTCTTCTTGTTTTCATATTTTCTCCTTTGTAACTTTTGCTATTTCCAAAAATTCATTAACCTTTAAACTTGCACCACCAATCAATGCGCCATCGACAATGTCGCCAGACAAAAGTTCTTTTGCGTTGGATGATTTAACACTTCCACCATATAGCACTTTTAGATTTTGGCTGAATTGTTTGTTTATATATTCCTTGATATAACCAATTGTTTGGTCAACTTCTTTTTTTGTTGGAGTTTTTCCTGTTCCAATTGCCCAAACTGGTTCGTAAGCTATTATAATAGGTTTTGAAAAATCAGCCTTGGATAACCCAATTTTTAACTGAGTTTTAAGAACGCTTTTGGTCTTCTTTTCTTCATTTTCTTGCAGAGTTTCCCCCACACATAAAACGGGCATTATATTCCTTGACTGTAAAATTTTAACTTTTTCACGGCACCATTCATTTGTTTCGCCAAAAATCTGCCTCCTTTCGCTGTGTCCAACAAGACAGAATAATGCGCCACAGTCGTAAAGCATTTTTGCACTGATTTCACCAGTATAGGCTCCACTTTCGGCAAATGACACATTTTGTGCACCAATTTGTGCCTTTTTTCCAAGTTTTTTTTGCATTTCCTTTATATAAGGAAAAGGAACAGCCAAACCAAAAACAGCATCCTGTTTTACTGGTTTAAAAGATTTTATAAAATCTTTAACCTCAGCACTTGTGTTGTTCATTTTCCAATTACCAAAAATATATTTCATTTTAATCTCCCACTTTATCCTTTATCACATCAAGTCCAACAAGCCCATGCCCTTCTAAAAGTTTTAAACTTGCCCCTCCACCAGTAGATAGGTGTGTGATTTTGTCTTGAACGCCAAACTTGGTTGCAGCAGAAACGCTGTCACCACCACCAACAATGCTGGTTGCATTTGATTTTGCAACTGCTTCTGCAATTGCCTTTGTGCCTTTTTCAAAGTTCTTAAACTCAAAAACGCCCATTGGCCCATTCCAGAAAATTGTTTTTGCTTTTGCAATGATGTTTGAATATTGTTTTATTGTTTTTGGTCCTATGTCCATGCCTATGTCATCATCTAAAAATTCATCTGTTTTAATTGGTTCTGCCTCGGCAAGAACATGAAATTCTTTTGATACCATATGGTCAACAGGAAGCATGATTTTTGTTCCATTTTGCTCAGCCCTGTCAAGCAGTAGTTTTGCTAGATTTATTTTGTCTTTTTCAACGGTTGAAGCGCCCATTTTAAAGCCTTTTGCCTCTAAGAAGGTGTATGCCATGGCTCCACCAATCAAAATGATGTCAGCAATGTTTATGAGGTTTTCAATCACTCCAATCTTATCTTTTATTTTTGCTCCACCAAGAATAACAACAAGTGGTCTTCTTGGGTTAGAAAGAAGATTTCCAAACATTTTAATTTCTTTTTCAACCAACAAACCAACACAATTAGGCAAAAGTTTTGCAACACCAACCGTGCTTGCATGTGCACGGTGCATTGTTCCAAATGCATCATTGCAATAGATATCAGCAAGAGAAGCAAGGTTTTTGCAGAATTCAGCGTCATTTGCCTCTTCACCTGGGTCAAATCTAAGATTTTCAAGCATCATCACATCGCCATCTACCATGTTGCGAGCAAATTTTCTTGTTTCCTTTCCATAGATTTCACCACTAAATAAAACTGGCAATTTTAAAAGATTTTGCAAATATTTTGCAATTGGTCTTAGAGAATATTTTTCATTTGGCTTACCCTCTGGTCTGCCAAGGTGTGAGCAAATGATGGTTTTTGCTCCGTTCTCAATTAAGTATTTTATTGTTGGCAACTCTTCAACAATTCTTTTATCACTTGTTATATTCCCTGCCTCATTCATTGGAACATTGAAGTCCACTCTTAATAAAACTCTTTTTCCTCTTAAATCTAAATCTTTTAGTGTTACTTTATCAAACATTTTATTCCTCCATTAAAATTGTTTTTATTGCAATATCCATATAATCCGTTTCAAGTTTACCAAACTCATATAGCAAAGTAAAATAAGATTGTGTGTCAATTTTTCTGTTTTCCAAAACATTCTGCACAAGATT
>CASEYA010000023.1 GCA_949291975.1 uncultured Christensenella sp. | reverse complement strand
TTAAATTCAAAAATGTTGGAGGGGTGCGGTGTTTAAAAGATTTTTAGCTAAAATTTTTCAAAAATTTTTAAAAAGTTTTGATTTTAACGACGAAAAAGAGTTTTTGCTTTTCCTTTGTTCAAACGAAAGTTTGCCACAGCCAATGGAACCAGAAGAAGAGGCAGAATGTTTGGCTAAACTTATGAATGGAGATGAAAATGCTCAAAATCAATTGATAGAAAGAAATCTTCGCCTTGTTGTCTATCTTGCAAAAAAGTTTGAATCAAGTGGGGTGGAACTTGAAGATTTGATTTCAGTTGGAAGCATTGGTCTTATCAAGGCAGTTAAAACTTTTAATCTTGATAAAAAAATAAAACTGGCAACATATGCCAGCAGATGCATTGAAAATGAAATCTTGATGCATTTAAGAAAGGTCAGTAAACAGAAAAAGGAAACATCTCTTGAAAAACCTTTGTCCTATGACAGCGAGGGCAACGAACTTTTGCTTTGTGATGTGCTTGGTGTTGATGCTGATGAGGTTTTTGGTTATATGGAAGCGTCAGTTGAAAAAGAGGCAATCTATAAGGTTTTAGAAAAACTGTCTACACGAGAACAACAAATCATGAAAATGCGCTTTGGACTTGGCGATTGCGAGGAAAAAACTCAAAAAGAAGTGGCAGACCTTTTAAATATTTCACAAAGTTATATTTCAAGAATAGAAAAGAAAATATTAACAAAAATGAAGAAAAATATCACAAAACATTTTTAAACTAAAAACTTTTTTACCACATCAAGTGCGTTTTTCTCTAAACGACTAACTTGCGCTTGACTGATTCCAATTTCATCACTGACTTCAACTTGTGTTTTGCCAAGATAATAACGCATAATCAAAATTCTTTTTTCACGAGGCTCTAAAACTTTTAGTGCGTCTTTTATTGAAACATTATCTATCCATTTCTCAGGATTACTGCTTGGGTCGGCAATGCTGTCTGATAGTGTTGAATTGTCACTGTCATCAAAAACCACTCTCTCATCAAGACTCATAGGCTCACTTATTGCATCAATTGCACAAGCAACTTGAAAATAGGGCAGTTTTAATTCTTTTGCAATTTCTTCAATCTTTGCTTCCCGTTGATTTTCAGCTTCAATTTTATTTCTAACTTGCATTGCCTGATATGCCACATCTCGCATACTTCGACTTACTCTTATGGGTGAATCATCACGCAAAAATCTTCTTATTTCTCCAATAATCATGGGCACGGCATAGGTCGAAAATTTAACATTCAGTTCGGTGTTAAAATTGTCTATTGCTTTGATAAGCCCAACACATCCCACTTGAAAAAGGTCATCACTTAAATTTTGTTTGCGTGCTAAAAATCTTTGCAACACAGAAAGAACAAGACGCATATTGCCATAGATGAATTTTTGTTTTGCATCTTGATTTCCAAGTTTTATTTCTTCCATAAGTTTGTTCATTTCTTCTGGTGAGAGTGTTGGAAGTTGACTGGTGTTAATTCCACAGATAAAAACTTTGTTGAACAAGCTGTTCCCCCTTTTAGAAATATTTTTCTCAAAAAAAGGGGTAAAATGCAAAAATTTTCAATTATATTATAAAAAAAACACTCAAAATGAGTGTTTTTTAGCATTTTCTTTAATTTTTAAATGGTAAATATATATTGTTTAACTGTAACAGTAACTTCTCGTTCAATATCGTCAATGCCATAATTTTCTGCAACCACAAAAACAATTTCTGTTCCAACTTCGACTTCTTCCGAGTTGAAAATGCTTATAACGTCGCTATATGTTGCAAGGTCATGAACTTCACCATTTCCAATTTTAACACTTTTTAATATATCATAAAGTTGCAGTGAAGTTGCTTTATCTGTTCCGTAAAAAGTGCTTTCTTGTGGGATTTCCATAACTATTGGATATGTGCTTTGTGCACCAAATGTTCCAACAGTAAGTCCCAAATTATATTGCCCAGGAATATATCCAACACCAGTTTCTGCATCTATGTTAGACAAAAGTGTTACTGCTGTTTGCAAAACATTATATGCTGGCAAAATAAAGTTAACATTTTGGGCATCTTCAGAATTATAGCCACCAACAATCATGCCAATAAGATTCCCATTTGCATCAAAAACACCACCACCAGACATTCCACCATTTATGGCAGCATCAATTTGAAGTGTTGTTAAACTCAGCCCGTCAATTGTTACTGTTCTTTCTTTGCTTTGGCTGAGACTGCCAAAGTTATATGTGAAATCATAAAGTCCCAGCGAATAACCAACGGCAAAAACAGATTGACCAGCAGAAAGGTCACTGTTTGAGCTTATTGCAGTAATTTTTTGATGACCTGTGCCTTTGAATTTTAAAATAGCAACATCACTTGAAGTATCAGCACCAACAAAAATTGCTTTTGTTTTGGTTCCGTCATAAAGAGTTAAATAGATATTGTTTGCGCTTGCGACCTCAATTACATGCTGACAAGTGAGGACATAACTATATTCGTCATCTTCCATAAAAATTGAGCCACTGCCATAATAAGTGCTAGAAGCAAGTGGAATTTCTATCATAACAGAACTGTTAAAAGCGTTTTGTCGTGTTTCGGTCGATGGATAACCTGTTGGAATTGCAGTTTCATCTTCATAGGTAATTGTGTCAATGGTAATGTTAAAATTATTAACAACATCACTACTGCTTGTGCTTTCTTTTTGATTAAAAAAATACACACAAGTAACGGTAAAAAGCAAAGCAAAAAAAATTGCTAGGCTTAAAAACAGAATTTCTTTTTCGTTAAATCTTTTGTTTGTTTGTTGCTTCATTTTTGCACCTCTTTATAGAGCATTTTAGCATTGTAAAATTGAAAAGTCTATTAATTTAGTTACAAAAACAATTTTTTTTGAAAATTTTTCGACAGTTTATTATCTTTTTGATAATATATTTTCGCTAAATTATAAAATAATTTGTCCAAAGTAAAATAAATTATTTGTGAAAATTTTGTCAAAGAAATATTCTTAAAAAAACAATAGGAGAAAAAAATGAAAAAATTAGTTCTTATAACACAAAATTATCTAATAAGGGAACGGGTAAAAAACTTTTGTTTTGAAATTGAGGGTGTTGAGTTGGAAAAAGTGTTTTCTTCGGTGGAAACGGCGCTAACTTGGCTGAAATTTAATGATATTGATTATCTTCTTATAGACTTTTTCCTCTATGAAATGGATGGTTTGGAACTTTTAAGAAAAAATAATAATATAAAGTGTCGCAAGGTTTTAATTTCGCCTTGGTTCCGTCAGGACATCACTCAGCAGGCGCTTCATTTTGGCGCACAGGTTATAAAAGATAATTTTAATATTCAAGAATTTTCAGAAATATTTCATAATTCTAATTTGGCTCAAACACTAAAAGACGGTGAAATCAATGAAATGGCAGATTTGGAAACAAAAATTGCAAATCTATGCTTTGAAATTGGAATTTCACCTCATGTTTTGGGTTACAGATATCTAAAAGAGGCAATCAGGCTAACAATTCAGCGTCCAGAATATGGTTATAACATAACAAAAGAACTTTATCCAAAAATTGCAGAAACCTTCAACACCACAGCAAGCAAGGTTGAACGAGCAATAAGACATTCACTTGATGTTGCAGCGGCAAATAAAAAACTTGAAAGAATAAACAAAATTCTTAACGCAAGCATTTGTTCTGCTGATGACAAGGTAACAGGTGGACAATTTATTGCCATGGTTGCCGACCGTTTTTTGTGTAAGCTTAAACTTTCGTAAATTTATGGTTATCACATAGAAATTATAAACAAAAAATATAAAAATAGAGATGCTTATTTAAAGTTTTTGTTTGACTTTTTTTGTCGTAAAATGGTAAACTAAAATTAGTAGTTTTATTCAAAAAATTACTCATCAAACAGAAACTTTAATTTTTGGGCATTTCTTTTATTTATTTGTTTATTTTTCAAAACTTTGAAAACACTAAAAGTAATAAAATCTTAGACTTTCTATTCATATTACATCTAATCAATATAAAAAAATAAAAAGAGGGTTAACAAGATGGTTGAAGGAAGAGAAGACAGCAGAGCGGCGGTAAAGAAGAAGAACAAGAGGACATGGATGAGGACATTAATAGTATTGCTGAT
>CASEYA010000022.1 GCA_949291975.1 uncultured Christensenella sp. | reverse complement strand
TTTTAAACACTTTTTATTTTTATTTTTTTGCCCTTTGATTGCTGTTTTTTAAGGTAATCATCACGAAGTTCTTGCATTTTTTGTGAAATAACCTTGCTTGCTTCATTTAATACTTCGGCATTCAGTTTTTTATCATAAAACTCGTCAAGATAAAATTTCTCGCCAATAAGCAAAACATTTCTATGACAAAACTTGGGTTTTTTTACAAGCCACATTGGAACAATTGGCGATTTTGACTTGATTGCAAACATGGCCGTTCCATTTTTTAAAGACATATTTTCTTCGTCAGTTATATCTTTTCTTGTTCCCTCTGGAAAAACAAGAAGCCAATTGTTTTCATTTAAAAGTTTTAACACCTTTTTGATAACAGAAATGCCAACATTTTGGCGGTCAACAGGAATGGCACCCCAACTTTTTAAAATGGCACCTTTAAACTTATTTTTAAAAAGAGAATCTTTTGCAAGAACATAAGGTCTTCTTTTAAGATTTATATCCAGCACTGCAATATCTGTGTTGCTTCTGTGATTGCAGGCTAAAATTGCTTTTTCTTTCTTTGGTAAGTTTTTCTTGCCAATTACCTTTGTTGGCCAAAAAATTTTTAGTGGCAAAAATGCCAAAGAATAACAAAACCAATAAAAAAACATATTCACCTACATTTCTTTTAAATATTTTACTTCTTCTTCTGTTAATTCACGGCACTCGCCCTCTGGCAAACTGCCCAAAGAAAGTTTTCCAATTGCAATTCGTTTAAGAGACTTAACCTTCATGTTAAGTGCTTCAAACATTCTTCTAACCTGTCTGTTCTTTCCCTCATGAATGGTAAGTTTTACTTCACTTAAACCATCAAACTTTTTCAAAACACTGGCTTGTGCATTGCTGGTAACAAAACCACCAATATCAATTCCCTTTCTAAGTTTTTCAAGTTCTGGCTCGTTTACATCGCCTTCTACAACTGCAATATAAGTTTTTCCAAATTCAAAACTTGGATGTGTTAGTTTTTGAGCAAGGTCACCATCATTACTAAAAAGCAAAAGTCCAGAGGTGTTATAATCAAGCCTGCCAATTGGGAAAAGTCTTGCCTCCATGTCTGGCAAAAGTTCCATAACTGTTTTTCTTCCCTGTGGGTCACTAACAGTTGTAATATAACCCTTTGGTTTGTTAAGCATAAAATACTTAAATGGCCCTTTAATTCTTATCGCCTTGCCGTCAACAGCCACAATGTCCTTATTCTCGTCAACCTGAGCACCCAGCTTTTTAACGACAACAGCATTAACCCTAACCCTGCCTTCCAAAATAATTTCATCACACGCACGCCTTGAAGCCACACCACAACTTGCCATATACTTGTTTAATCTCATAAGTTTTCACGCCCTTATTATATTATGCATTCCACCTATCTAAAATTTCTTTTATCTTATCTTTTAACAGTTTGGAATCCACCTCTTCTATTGTATATATTTTTTCTTCAAAAATCAAGTGTTTATCATAATATATTTGAACATTTCCAACTTCTTGGTCCTTTTTTATTGGCGCAGAAAGATGATTTGGCACATCAAAAACAACATTAAGATTGCTTTGCTCCCTCTCACTTAATGGCAGAGAAAAACTTCTTAGCGAATAAAGTCCAACGCTTGCTTTCTCCCCATTATCAAGAGTAACTCTGTCCACATAGTGATAGGCAGGTAAAATTTCAATCATAGAAAACTTTTCAAAGCCTTTTTCTAAAAGAGCCTCGCTTTCTTCAAACATTGGTCCACAATTGAATACAACACTTATAAGACGCAACCCATCTCGCTCACAAGCAGAAACCAAACATCTTCCAGCGTCATCAGTGAAACCTGTCTTTACACCAATGCAACCATCCATTTTTGCAAGCAGTTTGTTTTTATTTACCAGATATCTTTTGTTATCTTGGTCTTGGCAAATGGTTTTTGTTTTTGTAGAGACAATTTCTTTGAATGTTTCGTTTTCAAGCGCATAGGCTGTTATTTTTGCAAGGTCATGTGCCGTGGTGTAGTGCCCCTTTTCATCAAGTCCATGTGGATTTTTAAAACTAGAATCATTTGCACCTGCTTTCTTTGCTGTTTGATTCATAAGTTCACAGAAATTTTCAACGCTTCCACCAACCGCATACGCTATTGCCACGCTTGCGTCATTTCCACTTCTGAGCATAAGTCCATATAAAAGTTCACGCAAGGAAAGTTTCTCTTTTGGTTGCAAATATATGCTTGTTCCGCTTATTCCAACTGCACGAGCATCAATTTCAAACGGAGTGTCTAAGTCTTTGGCGTTTTCAATTGCGGTAATTGCCGTTACAATTTTTGTGGTGCTTGCCATTGGAAGTTTTTGACTTTTATTTTTTTCGTAGAGAATTCTTCCAGTGGTGCTTTCAATCATAATTGCACTTTTTGCACTGGATGAAAAATCTACTTTATCTGTTAAAATCTCACCCACATTGACTGCTTCAACCTGCAAAACGGTTGGAAACAAAATATTTGCAAAACACACCATAATTAACAAAAATACACTAAAAATCACACTTTTTTTCATTTTTTAACCCCTTTTTTAAACATTTTTTTGCTTTTTGTTTTCTTTTTTGACTTTTTCAAGTGCCACTTTTCCCTGCTTTTTTACAAAAATCGCAAAAGTATCTGCCACCTTTTTGGCAATATCTGCAAAGGCATTTTCATTTTGCAGAGTGATAAGTTCAGCACCAGATTTTTTAACAATCAAAAAACCAACTGGCTCAGCTGACGAACCCGAACTTGTTCCACCAGCAAACGGAAAACCCGTTTTGCTTTTTAGAAATTTCCCGTTTGCATATTCCCCACCGCCAGCAATATAACCAATGCTTATTTTAACAAGTGGAAAAATTTTATCGCCATTTGGCATATCAACTGGACTGCCAATAACGTTTTCGACATCAATAACAGGCTTGATGCTGTTAAACCCATTTTTTAAAAGTTCTAAAATTTTATTTTCCATATCATTATCCTTTTAAATTTAGTGTGTTTTTTATTGCAATTTTTATTCTTTTTTTAAAAAAATAATTAGCATAATAAAATAAAACTTTATCTATTAACAAAGTTTTAAATTTTTATTAAAAATTTTATATAAAAACAATCACGCTTTTTTGAGAATTTTTATCTTTTTCTCAATTACTTTTTTTATTGCATAGAAAAAAGCAAACAAAATATTTATTGGCAGAATAAAAAAGTAAAAATAACCTGAACATTGACATCTGTTTTCTTCAAAACTTTTATCACAAACATAGTTTGATATAAACGCACCTTTTTTGTTAAAAAGCGAAACATTGAGCAAATGAACAAAAGTAATTAAAACACCATTTAACATGGCAACTGTCATGGCATTGTTTTTTAAGCCCAAAAATGTTCTTAGATAAATCTCAACAATTTTAATTCTGTTGAACACAGCCAGAAAAAAATACATCAAAAAATATGCTTTAAGGCTTTTGAAAACAATTTCACTTTCCTTTTTCTTTTTTATAAGTTTAATTGATTTTTTTGTTAAAGAAAACTGCATTGTGCTTATGGGTATAAACATTATAAGAAGAGTTACCGCACCCAAGTTTTTAGGTGCATTGATATAAAACCTTAGTTGCACAAAAAGAGGCAAAGAGATAAAAACAAATATGGCGAATATAATCAATAAAATGTAATACCACTGCATGATGTTATATTTTGAAAAATAATAAAAAAAATGCACATAATTGTGCATTATTCATTAACAACTTGTGATTTGGACAAAATTTTGTCTGCATTATCTGTTGCTTCTTTAAGTCTTTTTAAATCTTCTTCAAACTTTTCATCAGTTTTATCATCGCTATCCTTCATGCTTTCAACAATAATTTTGTCGTCCTCGTCAAGAGGCAAAACCTCGAACTCACGATAAAGCGAATTACTGTCTTCTTTTATAACTGCAATTTGTTCTAAAAGTTCGTCATAATTAGGCAGACTTTCTAAACTCTCAATTTCAAAGCGCTTTAAAAACTCGTCTGTTGTTCCAAACAAAAGTGGCTTGCCAACCGCATCTTTCCTTCCAACAACTTCAATTAAATTATGCGTTAAAAGAAGTTGAATGGCATAATCACTGGACACACCACGAACTTGCTCAATTTCAAGTTTTGTGATTGGCTGTTGATAGGCAATAATAGCCACCGTTTCAAGTGCTGCTTTTGTGAGGGCTTTTTCTTTGATTGGGTTTAAAACAGTAGAAATTTCTTCGCTATATTTTGGATTACTTGTTAGTTGTGCTTTATCTTTATAAAGAATGATATTAATTCCATTGTCATCACCATATTTTTCTTTTAACACTTCAATTGCGTTTTTTATATCGTCAACCTTAACTTCCAACTTATCTGCAATATCTTTAAGTGCAACGCCGTTTCCAGCAACAAACAAAATTCCCTCAACAATGTTACTCAGCGTCTTCTTGTCTGGTTTCTTGCTCATCTTCCTTCACCTCTTTTAATTTTATTTCAATTTCACCAAAAGTTTCGTTTTGCTCTGCGGTTGCGAACTGCTTTTTCAAAAGTTCAAGCATTGCCAAAAATGTTATAATAATTTCCCCCCGAGTAAAATCACTGGAAAAGCATTCGCTGAACTTCACAACTTTTTTTGTTGTTAATGTGTTTCTCAAGTTAACAATGCTGTCCGCAAGGGTAAAACGGTCTTTCTTGATTTGTTTTTCTTCTTGTTCAACCTCTTTCTTTTCAACTTTTACCAAAAGTTTTGAAAAAGCATCAATAAGGTTTTGCATGTTCATATCTTTGAGAATGATTTTATAGTCCCCAGCAGATTTATCTGGCTCTTTATAGAAATGGTCATTGTTTTCCAGAAGTGCAAGTTCTTGGCTTGCCTCTTTGAACACCTTATACATTTGCAATCTGCGTTTAAG
>CASEYA010000021.1 GCA_949291975.1 uncultured Christensenella sp. | reverse complement strand
AATCGTTCAATTTGTTCTTGCTGAATGGAAATATATCCTTCATATTTTGCAATGATGTTTAATTGATTTAAAACCTCATCATCAAAGCCATTAAAAAGTTGCAGTTTGCTGTTGATTTTGAAAATATCAAGACTGGCTCTTTTTAGCAAAGTTTTTAACTTTATTCCAGTTTTGAGTTCGTTTTCGCCATTGTCTTTCAGCAGGTTTTGTAGCTCTTGGCTTGGGGGTAAAATTCGTTCTAAAATTTGCAAACCTTCATTGATTTTTGCTTCTTTTTCTATTACTTTTTGATAGTCTTTTTTAGAAACAAGACCTGCCATATAACCATATTTTGTAAGTCTTAAATCAGCATTGTCTTGTCTTATATACAGTCTGTGTTCTGCTCGTGAAGTCATCATTCGATAGGGTTCATTGGTTCCTTTTGTAACTAAATCATCTATAAGAACACCAATATATGCCTCGTTGCGCTTTAGGATAATTTCTTCTTTTCCTCTTAGTTTAAGGCTTGCGTTAATTCCTGCAATAAGCCCCTGCGCAGCCGCTTCTTCATATCCGCTTGTTCCGTTTATTTGCCCTGCGCAGTATAAATTTTCAACAATTTTGCTTTCCAGTGTTGGCTTTAATTGCGTGGAATCTATGCAGTCATATTCAATGGCATATGCTGGTCGCATAAACCAAGCATTTTCAAGCCCTTTGATGCTGTGAATAAATTCTTTTTGAACGTCAAGCGGAAGGCTTGTGCTTAGCCCTTGAACATAAATTTCGTTGGTGCTAAGTCCCTCTGGTTCAAGGAAAAACTGATGTCTGATTTTATCAGCGAAGCGAACAACTTTGTCTTCTATTGAAGGGCAATAGCGTGGGCCAATGCCCTTGATGATGCCTTGATAAAGTGGGCTTCTATTAAGGTTTTCGTGTATAATTTGATGCGTGTTTTGGTTGGTATAACCAAGATAGCAGTTGCGTAAATTTTTAGGGTTTTTCTTTGTCTTTCTGCTGAAATTTGGAGTGCTTAAATCTCCTGCGTGTATCTCAAAATTTGAGAAATCAATACTGCTTTTGTCTATTCGCATAGGTGTTCCTGTTTTAAAACGCAATATGTTAAAACCAAGTTCTTTCAGGTTTGAAGAAAGATGTGGTGCGTTTAAAAATCCATTTGGACCGCTGTTTTGTGTGTGATTGCCTATTATAATTCGGCTGGAAAGATAAACGCCAGTGCAAAGGATAACGGCTTTTGTTTCATATTCTTCGCCAAGATGAGTGATGACTTTGTGAACTTTTCCGTCTTTTGTTTCAATTTTAACAACTTCGGCTTGTATAATGTATAGATTTTTTGTGTTTTCCAAAGTTTGTTTTGCGATTTCGTGATATCTGTTTTTATCAACCTGTGCTCGCAAAGAATGCACTGCGGGACCCTTTGTTTCGTTTAGCATTCTGCGAGTAATGGTGCTTTGGTCTGCCAGCCTGCCCATTTCTCCGCCGAGAGCATCAATTTCAAAAACCAAATGCCCTTTTGCTGTTCCACCAATTGATGGGTTACAAGGAAGAAAACCTATGCTGTCTAGGTTTAAAGTTGTAAGAAGAGTTTTCATTCCTGTTCTAGCACATGCAAGTGCTGATTCTATTCCTGCGTGGCCACTGCCAACAACAATGCAATCAAAATTCATTTTTTATCCTTTTATTTGTAAATTTATAGTTTTAAAATTTTTAAAGTTTTTATTATAAAAGTTATATAAATTTTTTTATCTATATTTTTTATATTTAATTTTTTTAATAAAAATTCATATTTTTTAAACATATCTATAACAATATTCTAATTTTAAAATTAGTAGTTAATGCTTATTTTTAGATTATATCATCAGAGAGGAAAAAGTCAATAATATTTTAAAAATTGTATTGTTTTATGCTTAATTTTTGATATTTAGCATATATTTTTGTGTTTTTTATGTTAAAAATGATAAAAATTATTGCAATAAATAAAATTATTGTTTTTTTACTGTTGTCAAGTTTGAGTTTATATTAAAAAGCATTATTTTTATTATAAATGTTTGAGATATGATTTATAAAAACATTTAAAAATTAAAATGTGCCTATCTTAGCACATTTAATATTGATTTAAAAACTTTATTGAACTGCATTAAAAAAATTCAAACTTTTGCTTTTAATTGTTAAATTTTTTTGTGAGTAAAAATGTTTTTTGATTTATATTTTGTTAAATACAAAAAATTTTTATTTTTTTAATGTAAAATACAGTTTTTTATTGTTTATATTGCTTAAAAACTGTTATTATGTGTGTTATTTTTGTTTTTTGTGAAATAAATTTTACATTCTTCAAAAAGTTCTTCACGCTTTTCTTTTAATTTGTTTTCATCTTTTACATAGCCCAAAATTTCTTTGTGTGTTTTGTTGTTTAAAAGATATTGCCCCATTCGAAAAACATATTTATATCCACCGATTTTGTCGAAGTTGTCGGCAAGATATTTCATGTTTGGAATATTATCAAAGTTTGCATTGGTGCTGTTTACCCAAGAAAAATTTTCTGGATTGCCAAGATTGGTTGCTAGCATTTCCCAAAACCAAAACTCACTATCTGCCAAATTGACATGTTGCTGGCATATATGCACAAACTCGTGACAAGCGTCATATGCCAAGTCTTGCTCGGTTTCATTTTCTCTGCCTTTGACTTCACGAACATATTTAAGTGGCAACATATTTATGTTTCCGTTGCAAGTGTCTGCTGTCATCCATGGTTGATATTCTCGTTTGCCAAGATAAGATTTTAGATAATTGATATATTCCTCTTTGTCGTTCCAAATTTTAATTTTAAAATCTGTGACCTCTTTCAGTTCAAAAAAGTCTATGATATTTTGTGCTTTTTTGTTTAACTCTTTTGTTAAAGCTTGAACAAGGGTTTTGTTTTCTTCTTCAAACTCAATTGTTATTCCGTTTATGGCTTGCTCCATGTGCTTTGCTCCTTTGTTTTTTGTCAGTTTGCAAAAATTTGCGGTTAAAATGCTAAAAAAATCATGCTTTTTGTGTGATTTTTGATGGTTATGCCAAGTTTTTTGTGAATTTTAGCAATTTTTGCTTGCTAAAATATGTTTTTTATATTTTAAAAATTGTTTAAGTTTTTTACTGGCAATTTGATGATTTTTTCAAAATGAAATTTATATTCATGTGTTTTTAAACAACAAAACAAAATTATCTAACTTTTTTGGTGTGTTATATTACAAAATTGTTGCTTTGTAATTTTTGTAAAAATTTTTTGGTAACTTATCTGTTTTAAGATTTTTTATCTTTACTGTTAATTTTTGTGTGCGATAATTTTTTAACTATATATGATTTTGTGTTTTTTGTGAAATAAATTTGTATAAACTGTTATTTTCCCAAACAGAATTTGCTGAAAATGGTGTCTATAATTTTTTCGTTTGCGGTTTCGCCTGTAATTTGTCCTAAAATTTCCCATGCTTGTTTGATGTATACCGAGATGCAATCAATGCTTGTTTGATTGATTTCTTTTAATGCACTGACCAGAACTTCTTTTGCCTTTTTTATCAGGTTTGCTTGGCGGGCGTTTGTGATGATGAGTTCGGAAGACAAAAGTTCTTGATTTATTGTTCTTGAATAGATTAATTCTTTCAGGTTGTCTATGCCGATGTTTTTCTTTGCGCTTATGCAAAGGTCAAAGTTGTCTTGTGGTTTTGTTATGTCGCACTTATTTAGCACATTTGCAAAATTTTGGTGCTTAAAATGGAATTTTTTGTGGTTTTCTGTGTCAATTTTGCTGTTTTCATGCAAAAATATAACAAAATCACAATTTTCCACTGCTTGCAAAGTGCGTTTGATTCCCTCTTTTTCTACAACATCTTCTGTTTCGTGAAGCCCTGCTGTGTCTATGATGTTAAAGCGAATGCCCTTATATTCATAACTTCCTGTTATGGTGTCTCGTGTTGTTCCTGCAATGTCTGTTACAATTGCTCGGTCATATCCAAGAAGAGCATTCAACAGTGAACTTTTGCCAACATTTGGCTTTCCCACAAGGGCGATGTTCACACCGTTTTTAATTTGACAGCCCATGCTTTCGGTTTGAGAAAGTTGTTCAAGGCTTTTGATTATGTTTGGAACCTTTGCTTCGATTTCCTCTTCGGCAAAGGTGTCTTCATGTTCGGGATAATCAAGGGCAACTTCAATTGTTGCCAAGATGTCTGTAAGTGTATTTTGAATTTCTGTTATTTCTTTATAAAGTTTGCCTTCCATTTGTGCGCTTGCTACCTGCATTTCCAAGGTGGACTGGGCTTCAATCATGTCTATCAGTGCTTCTGCCTCAGTGATGTCCATTTTTCCGTTTACAACAGCACGCTTGGAAAACTCGCCCGGCTCTGCCATGGTTGCGCCCAGAGAAAGAAGTTTTTTTAGGGTGGTTTCCAAAAGTTTTACTCCGCCATGCATTTGAATTTCTACCACATCTTCGCCCGTAAAACTGTTTGGACCTTTGAAAAACACGGCAAGGCAGTTGTCTTTTATGTTATCAAAACTGACATTTCCATATATCATTTTTTTTGGCTCAAAGTTTTGAGTGTTAGTGATAAAAATCTTTTTTAAAATCAAAAGTGCATCTGGCCCGCTTAGTCTGATTATGCCAACCCCGCCTTTTCCAAGTGGTGTTGCGATTGCTGCAATGGTTGTTTCCATTTTTTTTGTTCCTTTTT